>DUNL01000286.1 GCA_012839385.1 Clostridiaceae bacterium | reverse complement strand
GAGATTCGCCTTCGTCAATAGAGGGGAGTTCATCAACTCCTGTGGATTGAGGGATCTCACCTACCAATCGCATCAGACCGATCTCCAGGCTGGTTCGCATGTCCGGCGTCCAGCGTAGCTCATTAAGCAAAGAAGATAGTCCCTGGATTAGATCAATCAGAGCCTTGTTCTTAATTTGTTTTGACAGTAGGATTAGCTTTTCTAGGCTCCGAGCGGTGACCTGAATTATCCTTTCCGGTTGGCGAGAGATTTGACAGATTAAAACATTGCGGAGATAACGAGCTAAGTCAATAACCGCTTGAGTTAGGTCTCGACCTGACATAGTGAGCTGTTCAACTAGTAGAAGTATTTTGTCAACTTGTTTTGTGATTATTGCTTCTGCCATTTCCGCTAAAAAATCGTCATCTACCAGACCGACAAGATTTAGCAACGAGTCACGTGTAATCCGGCCTTCAATACCTGTCGCGGATTGATCCAGTAAAGAAATAGCGTCGCGCAGGGTCCCTTCCGCCAGAGCGGCGATTGTAATTAGAGCGTCATCGGCTATATCAATATCGTAGCTATCAGCGATCAAGCGTAGGCGCTTGGTTACTTCCGTCTGGGGGATACGACGGAAATCGTAACGTTGACAACGTGAGATAATTGTGGCAGGTATGCGGTGCGGCTCTGTGGTAGCCAAGATGAAAATAGCGTGTGCCGGTGGCTCTTCCAAAGTTTTTAGTAAGGCGTTGAAGGCGCCGCCGGATAGCATGTGCACCTCATCTATGATATAGACTTTGTAGCGAGCGTAAACCGGCGCGAACAGCACCTCGTCAGCCATGCGACGAATATTCTCGACGCTGTTATGAGAAGCCGCGTCCATTTCTATCACGTCAAGTAGAGTGCCCTCGTTGATCGCGACACAAATTTCACATTTATTGCAGGGGTTACCGTCTTGGATGTCTAGGCAATTCACAGCTTTAGCATAGATACGAGCCAAAGATGTTTTGCCGGTTCCTCTGGTACCGGAAAAAAGATAGGCATGACCGATCGCGCCTTTAACTACACTCTGCCGTAGTGGAAAAACAACCTGTTCTTGAGCTACAACTTCATCAAATGTCTGAGGTCTCCACTCACGATAATATGCGATTCTGGCCATAGCTTCCCCTTCCTTTTGTGGAAAACGCCGTCTCCGGGCTGCAGCTGAGGCGGGCACCCCCGCGGCGCCTACGGTTTGCCGCTTACCGCTGCTTCCTTCCAGACCTGACGGGGTTCACGGGCCGCATCGCACGGGACCCACTATCAACTGCAGGCCGATTACGGCGTTAGGATTTAATTGTAGCATAAGTGAGAAGATGAGGACAAAACAGAATTTACGATTGAAATGCGGAAATATATACGGCTAATCCGGACTGATTTCAGATTTTGCTTTAACTAATGCTTTGTTTTTCCACTTTCCACGACGATAAAAAATTGAAATTAATACAGTACCCATTAACCAAGTTAGTACTAAGGAGCCGAATGTTGAGATTGGTTTGCCATGTGGCCATTCCGGAGATCGAGTCAGATGGGCGAGCAGATAGGCAACAGGAATACGGAAGACAATATTGTTGAAAATAATAATCCACATGGGTGTCATGGTATCGCCTGCTCCCCGCATAATTCCAGAGAGTACTTGCGTCACAGCGAAGGCGATATAACCTACAACTAATACTAACATCATAGAATAGGCCAGATTCACATTGGCTTGCGTCTTTGTAAATAAACGCATGATATCTTTACCGAATAAAATTAATAGACTTGTGAGGGATATAGTTGTTGATAAAGCTAATACCATACCCTGTTTTGCTCCTTGCTTGAGGCGGTACATTTTACCTGCTCCGACATTTTGTCCGGTAAAAGTTGACATAGCGATTCCGAAAGTGAGATTTGGCTGCATAGCTAAGCCGTCAACCCGTATTACCATTGTTGTGATATCGGCGATATTAATCTGATTGGTAAGTCTTTGTACAAAAAACATTGATAGAGCGAATATACCGTGCATGATTCCTGAGGGGATTCCCAGCCGAAATAAATTTTTGCTAGCCTTACGATCCGGCTTAAGAAACTTAAAAGCCATATCAAAATCTTTATAGCGTCTTAACTTTAAAATAGCCAGAAAAGCTGACACATATTGACTGATAACTGTCGCGATAGCAACTCCTGTAACGCCCATGCCCAAATCACGAACAAAAAATATGTCCAGTATGATGTTTAAGACGGTAGCTACCAGCACAAAGAGCAGTGAACTGATACTGTCTCCCAGCCCACGCAGAATACCGGAAAGAATATTGTAAAAGGCTAAGCCGTGAATACCCCAGAAATAGATGCTTAAATAATCTCTGCTCCAGGCTAAATAACTGCTCGGGGTTTTTGTTAACCTCAACAGGGGATCGGCAATGAAAACACCTAAAATCATAAGTCCGGTACCAATAATAATTGTCCAAATTATGGCGGTGCCAATAGATTTGGAAAGATTGGCACGGTCACGCGCCCCAAAGTATTGGCTTACCATTATACTGCTACCGGTACCAACCATCATAAAGAAGATTAATAGTAATTGGAGAACGGGGGCAGAACTGCCGATAGCTTTTAGAGCGTTGTCCCCTACATATTGACCGACTATGATACTGTCAACAGTACTGTACATCTGTTGGGCAATATTACCAATTAATAGGGGAATACCGAAAGAAATGATCTTTTTCCACGGTGTTCCCTCAGTCATATCTTGTTGCGCGAACAATTTTTTCAGCAAGAATAACACCTCTATAATAGACTCAAGTTTGTTTTAGCTTTGCCCAATAATAGTTAGTGGTTAGGATAGCAAAACGCTCAATCCGTAGTGACAGATATTGATTAGATAATAACATAATTTTTATGATAAATACTGTTCACGCTACACGGATTAAATAATAACCTCATAGACAACATGCACATTAAAGCATAAAAATATTAAGATATATTAGCTAATACGTTAATCTTTATTATTCCATTTGACCTTTTCCATAAATCTTAATAGAATTTGAGGAATTCGATATGGTCTACTCAATGTTGAATAAAAATACAGCTGACAGGCATTGAGAGATAGTCGAACAATACAATTAAACAGGAGGTCAATTGTATGAGAAAGTCTAAAACAGAAAAAATTATGTCAGTAATCTTGGTGTTGATGGCAATTATTATGCTGTTGGCAGCCTGTGGAGAAACAACGGAAAAGAAAACACCCGATGAGGATGCCCAGGTAAAAGAAGCCGACAATACCGATACTGAAGCTAATGATGAGGATTCCACGGGAGACACAATTAAAATCGGTGGTCTGGCGCCACTGACCGGTGATGTCTCAATTTATGGAATCGCGGCGGATAACGGTGCTCAACTGGCTATGAAAGAGGTCAACGAAAAGGGCGGCGTGTTGGGTAAGAAGATTGAATATATTGTTTATGATGAAAAAGGCGATTCTGTCGAAGCTACTAATGCTTATAATCGACTGGTAAATGAGGATAAAATTGTGGCGCTGGTGGGGGATGTTACTTCCGGTCCTTCTATTACTGTCGCTCAGAGAGCGGCTCTGGATAATATGCCGATGATTACCCCTACAGGTACTTCTGCTGATATAACCGAGCAAGGACCCAATGTTTTCCGAGCCTGCTTCATTGATGATACACAGGGAGAATTGATGGCTACCTTTATCGCTAAAGAAATGAAGCTGACAAAGGCGGCATTAATCTATAACATTTCTGACAACTACTCTCAAGGATTGGCAGATGCCTTCCTAGGCAGATGTGAGACAGAAGGAGTAGAAATAGTTGCTAATGAGAACTACAGCTCAGGTGATACGGATTTCAAGACTCAGTTGACTAGAATTCTGGCCGCTGAACCGGAAGTCCTCTATGTACCGAACTACTATAACGACAATATTATGATTGTCCGCCAAGCCAAACAGGTAGGGTTAGATGTACCGTTCTTAGGTGGCGATGGTTGGGATGGCGTCTTGAGTGAGAATGTAATCGGCGAGGATAAAAATGACGCCGATGGCGCTTATTTCACTAATCACTATGCGCCCGATGATCCGAATGAGAAGTTGCAAAACTTCCTTACTGCCTATCGTGATGCCTATGGTATGGAAGCTATTTCTTTTGCAGCCCTAGGTTATGACGGTGCCATGATGATGGCTCAGGCGATTGAAGAAGCCGGATCAACTGATGCCGACGCTATTATAAACGCTCTCAAAAATATCGAATATGAGGGCGTTACCGGCAATATTACTTTTGACGAAAACAATAATCCGATCAAACCAGTGACTATTATCCTGATCAAAGATGGAAACTATACATTGTTCTCTAAGATGCAAAGCGACGAGTAATTTTGCATTTTAATCAGGACGGTTTGAGCAAAGTTATAGTATAAAGATTAGTTTTTTTCAGAGTCATGAGCCAGGTGAGACGACAAGCCTCCTTGGTTTATGACTCTGTTCTTTTTAGAGAGGACTCCTCTGAAGTGAGAATCGTATGACATACTTTATTATGCAATTTCTGAACGGTTTACAGATCGGGTCAATCTATGCCTTGATCGCACTTGGTTACACCATGGTTTATGGGATCATTAAATTGATTAATTTTGCCCATGGTGAAATTATTATGACGGCGGCATATTTCATTTTATTCTTCATGACGAAATGGAATATGCATTTTGTTCTGGCGACATTGTTGGCTACTTTATTATCTGTTGTCATCGGTATCTTAATTGAGAGAATAGCGTATAGGCGTTTACGCAACGCGTCCAGACTATCCGCGTTGATTACCGCGATCGCTATCAGCTTGTTTCTACAAACACTTTATATGATTTTATTTACCCCGGATCCTAGAGCTTTTCCATTGACTGCGGGCAGATTTCCGGTTTTAAAAATAGGTAGTATCAGCCTCAGTTCTTGGACTTTGATTACTATTGTAACAGCCGTGATAGTGATGATCTTACTACAGCTTTTTGTTTCCCGTCACAAAGCAGGCAAAGCCATGCTGGTTGTATCGGAAGATCTTAAAGGTTCCTATTTGATGGGGATAAAGGTGAATCGCATTGTTACCATGACTTTTGCAATTGGCTGCGCTATGGCCGGCATAGCGGCGGCGCTATACATCGTTTCTTATCCACAAATAACTCCTTACATGGGGGCCTTGCCCGGGATAAAAGCTTTTATCGCCGCAGTTCTAGGGGGAATCGGTTTGATCCCGGGAGCTATGTTAGGCGGCTTCCTGCTGGGTCTGGTAGAAACTATGACCAGAGCTTATATACCGCCTCAGTTGGCTCAGCTCTCCGAGGGAGTTGTCTTTATTGTTCTGATTCTGGTGTTGTTACTGAAACCCGCCGGATTATTGGGCAAAAGCGAAAGAGAGAAAGTGTAGGTGGAGTTATGTCAAAATCTAGATTCATATCTTATTCCGTAAATCTACTGGCCGCGGCAGCGCTCTATCTGGTTTTTCATCTACTTTTTAGTTCCGGCACACTAAGTCGAAGCTATAGAGATCTCTTCAATCTCTGCTGTATTTTTAGTATTGCCGCAGTTTCGCTTAACCTTTCAACGGGTCTCCTAGGTGAGTTGTGTCTTGGGCATGCCGGATTTATGTCGGTGGGAGCATATTCTTCCGCTCTGATTACACTGTCCTTAAACCGTCCAGGCAATATGCCGATTATGTTGCTGTCATTGGTGGCAGGTGGCCTGATGGCCGCTCTTTCCGGACTTATTGTCGGTGTTCCCGCCTTCCGTTTGCGTGGCGACTATCTAGCTATTACTACTTTAGCTTTCGGCGAAATAGTTAAAGTCATGATGCGTTCACTGAAAATAACAGGAGGCGGTCAGCCTTTAACAGGTATCTCCTTTACCTCTACCTATACAGTAAGTTACTGGATACTGATTTCAACAATTATTATTATCTATACATTGATCCGTTCCCGCCACGGCAGAGCCATCTTATCAATTCGTGAAGATGATATAGCCGCTGAGGCTTCAGGAGTTGCTGTTACTCGTTACAAATTGATAGCTTTTTCACTTTCCGCCTTTTTCGCCGGAGTAGCAGGTGGTCTGTATGCGCATTATCAGGGTGTCTTGGAACCAAATTTCTTTGACTATAATCAATCCATAAATTTTATGGTCATGGTTGTTCTGGGAGGTATAGGTTCTCTGACAGGATCTGTTTTAGCGGCATTCTTTTTAACGTTGTTACCGGAGATTTTGCGTGGTTTAGCGGTCTACCGTACGCTGATTTACTCAACGGTACTGGTATTGCTAATGCTGTATCGTCCTGAGGGCTTACTAGGCCAGAAAGAACTCTCTCAGAAGATCTTTCTCAGCCTGATTAAGCACAATGGACTTAAACCTGTACCACAATCTGGAGTTGGAGGTAGTAGCGCTATTTCACAAGAAAATATACCTGTTAGCGGTAGCGCGGAACGCAAAGCGGATAGCGCTGTCAGTGACAGAGTAGGTTCAGCTACGGGCACGCCTGAGGAAGCTCTGGAGCGCAAATGGAAAGGAAGAAGATAAGATGTCATTATTGGAAGTCAAAAATCTGACGCTTCGTTTCGGTGGGCTCACTGCTGTCGATGATGTAAGCTTCACTGTTGATAATAACAGTATTACAGGACTTATAGGGCAAAATGGCGCCGGCAAAACAACTGTCTTTAATTTACTTACTTATGTATATCAACCTAATAGTGGACAAGTATTTCTGGATGGCCAAGAAATGAAAGGAAAAAAACCTCATCAAGCGGTAGCTCAGGGGCTTACTCGAACCTTTCAGAATATTCGTTTGTTTCGCAATATGCCCGTTATCGATAATGTTAAAGTTGGTTGTTTGCGACAAGGTAAATATTCCGTTCCGTCCGGAGTCTTTCGCTTACCATCCTTCTGGCGTGAAGAAAAAGAAACTCACAAAAAAGCTATGGAGCTTTTGGAAGTTTTTGAGCTGGAGTCATATGCTGACCATTATGCGGGTAGTTTACCCTATGGACAGCAACGTAAATTAGAAATTTGTCGCGCTCTGGCTACTAATCCCCGTATTTTGTTACTTGATGAACCTGCGGCAGGTATGAATCCCTCAGAGACAGAGGAATTAATGAGTACGATAGATAAAATCAGGAAACATTTTATGATCGCTGTTCTCTTGATTGAACACGATATGAAGTTAGTTATGGGAATCTGTGAAAAGATTGTAGTCTTGAATTACGGACGCGTAATTGCCGAAGGTTCGCCCGAAGAGATCAAAAATAATGAAGAAGTTATCACCGCATATCTGGGAAGTGAGGTCTGAACATGAAGACGATGTTTGCTATTAGAGATCTCCATGTTTTCTATGGCTCAATTCACGCTGTTAAAGGAGTGTCTCTTGAGATTGAGGAAGAAGGTGAACTAGTTTCTTTGATTGGCGCTAACGGTGCCGGCAAAACAACAATTATGCATTGCATTTCGGGGCTTTTACGTCCCCGGCAAGGTCAGATAATATATAATGGCTTTGATCTGCTTAAAGTCAAGCCGGAAGATATTCTAGAAACCGGTTTAGCTCAAGTCCCGGAAGGAAGACGTATTTTTACCAGATTATCTGTTGAAGACAATCTAGAAATGGGTGCCTATACCAGAAATAAAAAGTCTGAAATTAAAGCCGACTTGGATAAAATGTTTGAGCGCTTCCCTCGTTTAGCAGAGAGACGCAAACAGCCTGCCGGAACACTTTCGGGCGGAGAACAGCAGATGCTCGCTATTGCCAGGGCTATGATGTCCCGACCAAAATTGTTGCTCATGGACGAGCCTTCTATGGGCTTGTCCCCTTTACTGGTCAAAGAAGTTTTTGATCTGATTCAAAGCATGCGTAGTGATGGTACTACTATATTGTTGGTGGAGCAAAACGCTCGTATGGCCCTAAGTATAGCTGACAGAGCCTATGTATTGGAAACAGGAAAAATTGTTTACGAAGGCGTCGCCAAAGATATGTTGGACGACAAACGTATTCGAGAGGCTTACCTGGGTTCTTGAAGAAGAAAGTTAAACATGTTCAATTTTTTTCACAATAGTTCATTTTCTTGCGAAATAGAGTACACATACGGTTAATACAATAAACCCGTAAGAAAACCTTACATACAACACCTCTTCATACGTCTCCTCAGAAAAGAGCCTCCAACCAGGGCTCTTTTCGCTTTGCGCGCTCGCGTAACTGAGGAAACGTTATCACAAAATATTTGAATCTTACTTATTTCTTTCTTATCCTGAAAGCAGGATATTTTGCGTAATATCCAAATCCCCAAAGAATTAGACAACTAACAAGTTAAAGAATATTAACAAAGGAGAAATAACAATGACTGAACAAAATGTAGAAAATGTAGAAAATGCTGTTAACTTCCCACTGATAGGAACCAAAGCCCCTGAATTTAAGATTAATACCACTCAAGGAATGATTAATTTTCCTGAAGATTTTAAAGGTAAATGGGTAATCCTTTTTTCCCATCCCTCGGACTTTACACCGGTTTGCACAACTGAATTCATGACCTTCGCCAGTATGCATGATGAGTTTAACGCTCTGAATACTGAACTGGTTGGTCTCTCTATTGACTCAATTTTTTCACATCTGGCCTGGCTTAACGCTATAGGCAACTATAGCTGGGAAGGTATTGATAAACCTGAGGTCAAGTTCCCTTTAATTGCGGATCTCAAGATGGAAGTTGCGAAAATGTACGGCATGGTACAGGGAGAATCTGATATTACTGCCGTGCGAGCTGTCTTCTTTATCGATCCTGAAGGCATGATTCGTACTATCCTGTATTATCCTGCTTCTCTTGGACGTAATTTCGCTGAGATCAAGCGTATCTTGTTGGGCTTACAGAAATCTGATAAAGACGGCGTTGCTTTGCCGGCCAATTGGGAGCCCGGTAAAGATGTAATTGTTCCTCCACCCGGAACCTGCCCGGCGGTGAAAGAGAGAAAAGAGCTAGCTAAAGGTGAAGAATACGAGATGAAAGATTGGTATTTAACCTTTAAGAAAGATAAATAGGCTTTATAGCTAAAATATAAAATCTATATTTTTAATGGCGGTTTGTATTAATGCAAACCGCCATTATTTATCTTTAGCTTGTTAGCAATTATTTTGTTATCTCAATTCTTCAATTTTTACCGACAGGCGCAAGTAATATTGTGCCCTCAATATTGAGGCGATTTTTCTTCTTCTGGACTCAATTTTTTCATTTATGTAACTCTAAACTCAAGCTCCCACATTTCTCTTGGGAACCTTTTTCTTTTGGTATACGTCTAAAGGGTGAAGCAGCTTACAAAACATAATAGTGAAATTGGAGGAAATAACATGAAAAGAAAAGGAATCTTAGCACTCATACTCGTACTTATCCTAGCCTTAGCTTCCTGTGGTAAGCCGGGTGTAGAAATTTTAAAGACTGTGAAAAACAATACCGAAAAGCCAGCTGTAATTACAGAACCGGAAAATAAAACAGAGCCGGAAGACTTGGAAGCACCTGGAGAGGTGGATGTAATGGTAGATACGGCATATGACGAGGCAGGAATGCCGGAATCCATCGGTTATCCCGATGACTGGGATGTTCCCTGGAATACTGAAGAATACCAGACATTTTCTGAGAATAGAATTATTAACACCTTAGATCATAGATTTTCAACCTTTGCCGCTGATGTAGATACTGCATCATATGCAAATGTGCGCCGCTTCTTGACTTCTGGAGATTTGCCCAATATTGATGCCGTTCGTATTGAGGAAATGGTTAATTATTTTAACTATGATTATGATTATCCACAAGGTAACGATCCGGTAGCGATTACTACAGAATTGATTGATACGCCCTGGAACGCGAATAGTAAACTGTTGCTTGTCGGTCTCAAGGCTCGTGAGCTTGACAATACAGAGCGTAAGCCCTCTAATCTGGTTTTTTTAATTGATGTATCGGGATCCATGGACATGCCAAACAAGTTACCCTTGGTCAAGAGATCTTTCCTTTTACTTACTGAAAATCTGACAGAAAATGACAGAATCTCGATTGTGACCTATGCCAGCTCAGATGAAGTAATATGTTCGGGGGTAAATGGTAGCGATAAAGCCAGTATCATTCGCCATATAGAAGATTTGACAGCAGGCGGAGGAACCCATGCTTCTCAAGGGATTAAAACAGCCTACATGTTGGCCCAAGAAAATTTTATTCCCGGCGGCAATAATCGTATTATTCTTGCCACAGATGGAGATTTTAATATTGGAATAACATCAGATGGCGATCTTAAAAGAATGGTTGAAGAAAATCGCCAGCAGGGGGTCTCAGTGACAACACTTGGTTTTGGTGTGGGGAATCTCAAAGACAGTAAATTGGAAATTTTGGCTGATAATGGCAATGGAAGTTATCACTATGTTGACACCATCTTTGAAGCTCGTAAAGTCTTAGTTGAAGAGATTGGATCCACATTGGAAATGGTAGCCAAGGATGTGAAATTGCAACTAGAGTTCAATCCTAAGCAAGTAATTGGTTTTCGTCAGATTGGTTATGAAACTAGGCAGCTAAATCGCGAAGACTTCGCAGATGATAGTAAAGATGGCGGTGAGATGGGTGCCGGTCATACTGTTACTGCTCTTTTTGAGCTTTATCTGCATGGTTCGGAAGAACTGGTGCCGAAAGCGGCAGAAGGTCGCTATGGAAAAGACAATTCAGATCCGGAAAGCTCTCCGTTTGAGGATGAATTACTAACGGTTAATATGCGTTATAAGGAGCCGGAAGGAGATACCAGTAAACTTATTAGCAAAGCGGTTAAGAAGGATTTATTAACAAACAGTCCTTCAAATAATATGCTTCTGGCCTCAGGAGTAGCGGCTTTTGCGGGTCTTCTACGAGATTCCGAGTATTTTGGTAACTATGAGTTCAAGGATGTTAGTGAACAAATCATGAAATTAGATACAACAGATTCACGTGTTGAAGAATTGTTGCATCTAATCAAGCTAGCATCTGAACTATCCGATCTTGTCGGAATAAGAAGAAATGTGATAGAGGACAATTCGCAAATGAACAAACAAATTGAAATATTGGCCCTAGAGAACTCTTATAAAGCAGGAATTGCACCGTGAAAAATGCATGTAAAAAATTCAGCCTTGTCGTGTGACAAGGCTGAAAGCCAAAGTCTTTGCTATTAGCTAAGCCGTTTGTGTTTGATACGGCATGTTTCGTTTCAGCAGAAAATAAGGAGCTTCCCGTGTCCTGCCAATGTGAACTATGTCAGGTCAGTCGTAGCAGCGTCTGTCGCATAAAGGTGGCTATTTCTTTTGATCACATAATAACGAGAAAGAGAGGAAAGCGTTCACTCAATTCAAAACAAACTGCCTTGACATTGGGGTCTACTTCCGATCAGCTCAGTTGGCGGAGCTTTTCTGTCCTAATTCTATTTACCTCGAACAAAACTCGTTCTAAATCTATTAAGGTAGCAGCTCCGTCACGATAGAGAACCTTACCCTCAACCATTGTCAGAACTACATCAGAACTCTGCCCACTGTAGAAAATATTTGCCGGAAGATCATAAATTGGCTGCAGATGGGGTCGGGATAGATCCATAACAAAGAGATCCGCTTGAGCTCCAACTTCAAGGCGTCCACAGTTGGTTCGACCTTGAGCGCGAGCGGCGTTGATAGTGACCAGTGGCATTATTTCTGTAGCGCTCATAAGAGATGGATCTTTGTTAATACCTTTTGCCAGTAACGCGGCTAGAGATATTTCTTCCATCATATTAAGATTATTGTTGGATGAGGCTCCGTCAGTGCCGATGGTCACTTTCACGCCGTGGCGTAAAAATTTAGCTAAAGGAGCGATGCCACTGCCCAATTTCAAATTGGATGTCGGGCAGTGCGCTATTGTCACATCTTTAGCGCGTAAAATTGTGAGATCTGAATCTTCCAGATAGACGCCGTGAGCCGCGACCGTTGGCTGATCAAAAAAACCGAAAGAATGTAAATAGGCGGTAGGAGTAAGACCTTGGTGTCTTTCTTTGCATTCCGTATGTTCTTTTTTTGTCTCAGATAGATGTACTTGCAAGTGAAGATTTTGCTCTTTGGCCCAGGTCACAACATCTTGTACCACGCGTTCACTAGATGTATATTCAGCATGAAGACCGGCTTCAGCGCGAATATGACCATTGGTAGTCCGGCAGTCTTTTATTAATTGCATTACCTCCAGATAGGCAATATCCTGTTTGATATCTGTATTTTCATCACCGGTAAGTGGATTGTTGAGATTGGCTTTGATACCCGATTCCAGCACTGCTTGGAAGATACCATCTAGCCTCATATACATGTCACTAAAGGAAACAACACCGCTTGCTAGCATTTCATAAATTCCCAGCAAGGTGCCCCAGTACATATCGTCAGCGTCCATAAGGGCTTCAAAGGGGTACATTTTCTCTTCCAGCCAGCGTTGTAGTGGTAATCCTTCACCATAGCCACGTAACAATGTCATAGGTACATGGCAGTGCATATTATAAAGTCCAGGTAAAAGAACTCTATTCTTGCCCTCATAGACCTCAACTTTCTCTATTAGATCGGCAGGAGGAGCATTATCGCTTAACCAAGTAATCTTATCCTCTGTTGTTACCAGGTGCATATTTTCTCTGGCTTGTCCTAGATGATCGACAACGCTGATATCTCTGAAATACACGATGATCCTCCTCACTTAAAAATTAGCTACAATTGTGTTCGTCCCTATGAATCAAGCAGGCGGGAAATCAATAGGCAATCAAGCGAAGGCGATTTCCCTATTATCTATCTTAGCCTAAGGTGCTTCAGTAGTTTTTGGTGCCGGTTCCTGTTTTGGCGTTGGCTCAGGTTTCGGTGTAGCTGCGGGCGTTGGCTCAGGTTTCGGTGTAGCTGCGGGCGTTGGCTCCGGAGTTGGTTCGGCAGCCGGTTCCGTAGGAGTCGCCGGAGTTGTGGGTTTTGGAGCTTTGGGCTTGGGCTTAGGTTTAGGAGTTGGTCTTCTCGCCTTATGCAAAGTACATGTCTGGTCAGGGAAACTTGGTTTAGTGCGGTCGAAAATTTCCGTTACAGTTGCAGGGCAATAAGGATTGCTGAGTAGTCCGGTGGCAGAACAAATTTCTTGGGATTCTATATTCTCCGGTATTTCAAATTCTATCGGCTCCTTGTTCTGATGGAGCTGTTCCATCACATCGCTCCAAATTGCCATTCCATTATAATGGTCTATCTTGGGTACAGAGGTGCGTCGTCCGTTATTATTGTCATATCCATACCACAGGGCTCCGGTATAGTATGGCGTATAGCCACAAAACCAGGTGTCGATCATACCGTCAGTAGTGCCGGTTTTACCTGCTGATACCTGATGCTCAAGCCTGGAATTAGCAAACCAGTGCACATTTTCAACCGCGTCGCGCAAGATATCTGTTATTATATACGCGGTTTCAGGTGTAAAAACTTGCCGAATAACAGGCTTATTCTCCAAGAGCACTTGCCCATCAGCATCCAATACCTTTGTATACATATAGGGTTGGAAATATACTCCTTGGTTGGCGAGAGCGCTAAAGGCACCTGCCATTTCGTAAGTAGTCACTCCTTTGCCAAAAGCTCCTAGGGCGCCGGCAGGCTGCGTTTCTTCTCGCTTGTCAATACCAAGCGCCCGAAGATAAGTTAGACCTGACTGTGGGGTAATATAATTAACATAGATTTCTACAGCGACAGTGTTTATTGATTTCTTAAGCGCTTCACGAAGAGTAGTGGTGCCAATATAGGTGCGAGTTACATTCCTGGGCCATGCTTTTTTGGGATTTTGCGGATCGAAATACTTTTTCTCATCCGTTAACGCTGAACCGGCAGTTAATACTCCTGATTCAATAGCAGGAGCATATACCAAAATAGGTTTGATAGATGAGCCCGGCTGGCGTCTGGCCTGCGTGGCTCTATTAAAGCCCATATGTGTGGTCTTTTCACCAAAACCGCCATAAAGTCCCAGCACTTGACCTCTTTGCGCGGGCATATTGGATATTACGGTCATAGCTGACTGAGGCGGTTCCGGTATGTCAGGTAAGGCCTCGGGATTACTGGAAAATAGTTCCGTTTTGCTGAAAGATCTTGTCAGGGCATCCTGAACTAAAGGATCCATTGTCGTTTCAATACGTAAGCCCTGTTGAAATACGGCAATTTTAGCCAACTCCGGTGAGTAACCTCGTCTCAGTTGTAAATCTTGTATTACTTGCTTAATTACAGCGTCAACAAAGTAATTATTAACTTGACTAGATTTTTGCGCAGCGTCTTTAGTGGCAAAATTGAGTTCTTCATTGAGAGCTTCTTCATATTCTTGCCGGGAAATCATTTCCAATTCCAGCATATTCTGTAGCACAATACGCATGCGCCTTTGAGCATTGCGGCGACCGGACTCGGTGCGAGGATTATATACTGCCGGCAGATTCGGAATTCCGGCTAAAAATGCTGATTCTGCCAATGAAAGTTCAGAAATGTCTTTGCCAAAATATGCTTTCGCGGCGGCTTGTACGCCTACATAATTGTTTGCCATTGGGACCAGATTGCAGTAAAGCTCCATGATTTCGTCTTTGGTTTTGACTTTTTGGAGTTCAATCGCTCGATACCATTCCTGAACTTTTCTCTGCGCGGATTCTTCTCTAGCACCTGACAGCATTTTCACTACTTGCTGCGTAATGGTGGAGCCGCCGTGCGAAGGAGTGCCCGCATTGATAATCATACTGAAGACGGCACTACCTATACGTCTAGGGTCAATGCCACGATGACTATCATAGCGTTCGTCTTCAATAGCTTTAAAGGCATCATCTAACCAGGTTGATTTGATTTTTGCCATCTGCACATATTCTCGTTCAAAATTATTGGTACCGGTAAAGCGAGCCAGCTCTTTACCATTGCGGTCAACAACTAAAGTGGGTTCATTAGTACTGCGCAGATCGACTACTTCTATCGGAGTTGCTGTGGCAATGTATCCACTTAGCATGCCAAAACCTATTCCACCCAAAAGAAAAGCAATCAGTACTACTAACACCAGAGCAGAAACAATTAAATGTTTAAGCGCGTTGCCTACTACTTGAAATACAGACACCATGCCCGCGTGACGGGTGGGCTTTCCGGAGACTCGACGACGTAGCTCTTTTTTTGCGACGCTCATACGTCGGGAGAAAATTTTCCCCTCTCTCTCCAATTCTTGCTGAGAATGGTTGCCAACTCTATTCGCGTGTCCGGAGGTCGTTGGATACTCCACATCTTGTCTTCTGTAAACCTGCCTTCGCTCCGTTTCAGAATTTGGTGGCCGCTTGGGAGACTGTCCGGGCTTAAATGGATGATTAATTTTGTAATCGTTATTCATTAGTCTTTTATGTTTTACTTATAATTTTCGCTTGGTATATCGCGCTAATCTGCTATTGTTCATTGCGTGAACTATATTATACCAGCATTGAATTGTGTTGCCGAATTATTTATTAGTTGAATATCTTGTTAAGGTATTAGCAGTCGTGTATGATTTAAGCGGCGTGGTAAGCTGTTTTAGAATAGAATTTTACCATATATCTAATTTGATGAATTTAATTAAGATCATGGAGGTGCAAATGCTACAGTTTAAGAATTATATTACCTGCATTGACGCTCATACTGCGGGAGAACCTCTTAGAATAGTAACCAGCGGCTTCCCACCGATACCTGGCCAAACTATTCTTGAGAAAAGGAAGTATGTCAAAGAAAACTACGATCATATCCGGAGCATGATGATGTTGGAGCCACGTGGACATAGTGGTATGTATGGATGCATTATTACGGAACCGGTAACCCCGGACGGAGATTTTGGGGTTCTCTTTACTCACAATGAGGGCTTGAGTACGATGTGTGGCCACGGTATTATTGCGGTCACAAAAGTAGTTTTACAAACAGGAATCATTCCACCGCGGGAAGGTAAAAACACTATTAGAATAGATTCCCCGGCCGGCAGAATAACAGCATTTGCAGACGTTAAGGACGGTTATGTCGGCGCGGTGTCCTTTAACAATGTGCCTTCTTTTTTATATATGGAAAACATTGAAGTGGATGTTGATGACATAGGTACAGTAGTATGTGATATCGCCTTCGGTGGCGCCTTTTATGTTTATGTTGATGTGTCTAAGATTAACACAACGGTAGATCCTGCCAACATAGAGTACTTGGTACAAAAAGGCATGGAAATTAAAAATAAGGTGATTGCCAAATATAATGTTGTGCATCCGGAAGAACCGGGGCTAAATAGCATTTATGGCACCATCTTTATGGACAAACTCGAGCATGACGAGAATAAAGTTACTTCCAAGAATGTTTGTATTTTCGCTGAGGGACAAATAGACCGTTCTCCTACCGGCACAGGTACCGGAGGGCGCATAGCGCTAATGTTAGCTAAAGGGCAAATTGATAAAGAAACGACGTTGGTGAATGTTAGCGTAATTGACACACCTTTTACATGCAAAGTTGTTGAAGAGGTGAAGGTGGCTGAGCTGGATGCCGTTATTCCCGAGGTAAGAGGTAATGCCTATATTACAGGTTTTAACCAGCTGGTTTTAGATCCGGAAGATCCCCTGGCTACAGGCTTTAGAATTACCGGAGGTTAAGAAGCGATCTATAATTTCTTCGCAAAGAATAATACCGGCTATCATTGGTTGATAGCCGGTAAATTTTTGCGAACATTTAAAATAGTTAGACCTTGACCGCGCGCGAAAGGGATGCTATCCTGATTTTAGGATACAAGAAATATTATAGGATCCAAATTTTCAGGAGGATAGGATAATGGCTCTTAGCGCATTGCGACCCAAACAGGAACAATCTCTAGCAGAGCGGGCGTATTCCGTTATTAAACGCAAGATTATCGATCTGACTTATGAGCCCGGCTCAGATCTCACCGAAGCCTTTCTAGCTGAAGAGCTCTCTATGAGTAGGATGCCTATTCGATCCGCGCTCCACCGACTGGAGCTTGAGGACTGGGTTATCGCTGATTTCCGTAAGAAAACGAAAGTCAAACCCATATTGAAGCAAGATGTCATCGATATCTATCAGATGCGTAGCCTGCTTGAACTACCGGCTATGGAAAAAATATTTGCCGAAAAAAGAACCTGGGAGTTTTCTTTTGTAATTGAGCAGGGCCTTTTAAATATTAAGGCCAATGTTCACGATTTATATGAACGTGAAAGGGCGGAAACAGATCTACATATGACGATAGTTAATGTCCTGGAGAATAAGAGAATCGAACGTATTTACCGTAATGCTCAGGATGAATTGATCCGTATTGGCTTAAGCTTTGTACGCAGCGAAGAACGAGATAACAAATATATAGCCCAGATTATAAAAGGTTGGGAAGATATGATCTTGGCCATCAGAGAAGAACGCAAAAAAGACGCCCTTTATATTTTTGACCGCGATCATCTCAGTGGCGCGCTCAAGCTGGCGCTTAAACAATTCTGAGTGAATTGAATACTTGTCATTGGCACTAGTTTTAGGGAGGAAAAACAATGGCTGACTATATGAAAAGAATATCCAGATTAAAAGAACGTTTGTTGACAGTAAGACCGGAGATGGATCTGGAAAATGCTGAGATACTGACCGAGGGTTTTATTGAGTACGCGAATATGCCTCTGATACTGAAGAAAGCCCATGCCTTTCGTAAACAGTGTCAACAGAAAACTATTTTTATCGCTGATGACGAGTTGATTGTCGGCAATTCCGGTTCTAAGGTTCGTGGTGGCATACTCTGCGCGGATTGTTGTTGGTCCGTTCTGGATGATGAATTAGAGACAATTAGCGAACGACCTTATGATCCTTTCTATCTGCGTGATGAAGATAAGGAACTGTTCCTGAACATTGTCAAGCCTTATTGGCAAGGTAAGTCAAATTTTGAGCAGTGGCGACGCCAAATACCTGAAGGACTTCGTTTGTTACGTGATAATGGCGTAGTCTTCATAGACCGTAAGGGCGTGCGTGGTTTCGGTGAGACTACAGCAGGTTACGAATGGTTACTTAACTCAGGGTTAACAGGTATACGTGATACTATCCTCAAGCGAAGAGCGGAGCTTGACTTGGCAAGACCCGGGGATCTGGAGAAGGATAATTTTTTAGAGGCTTTATTGATTGTTTGTGAAGGAATTTCCACTATGGCCTCTCGTTATGCCGACTTAGCCGCTGAAATGGCGAACGAGGAAAAAGATATTGTCCGCAAAGCTGAGCTCTTAATGATTTCAGATATTTGTAATAAGGTTCCGGAACATCCGGCTACTACATTCCATGAGGCGCTTCAGTCCTTCTACTTTTATCATACCTGTCTCTTTATGGAGCAAAATGCGGCCTCTTATAATCCGGGTCGTATGGATCAGTATCTACTGCCTTTTTATCGTTCGGACATTAAGGCAGGAAGGATTAATCAGGATCAGGCTCAAGAATTGCTCGATTGCCTCTGGATTAAATTCAGTGAACCTTGTCTATTCCAGGATGCTGTCACCGCAGAATATGCCGCGGGTTATCCGATGTTCCAAAATGTTTGTGTCGGTGGAATTGATGAGGCGGGTCGTGACGCTGTCAATGAACTGTCGTACATGATTATTCAGGCTTCAATGGATGTTCAACTCTATCAACCTTCATTGTCGGTCCGTTACAATATGGCGAAAAATCCAAATAAGTTTTTGCGCAAAGTGGTTGAGCTGATTAGTCTGGGCACAGGCTTTCCGGCCTTTCATAACGATGAGGTCGGTATCCGGATGCTTCTCAACAAAGGGGTACCTCTGAGAGAAGCTTGGAACTGGAATCCCTGCGGTTGTGTGGAGACCAATCTCGAGGGTCGTATGCGTCAATATACCGCTCTGGCTGATGTCAATCTCGGTAGTCTGGTAGAGTTAACCATGACCAACGGCGTTAGTCGTAAAAGTGGCGAAAAAATATCTGTCAGTACCGGAGATCCTGTTAAATTTAATTCCTATGAAGACTTTACGAAGGCGTTAAAGTCTCATATAGATCACACGATTCATGCTACTGTAGTTGGTAGCCATCTCCTAGACGAAATCTGCCTTGAGCGGCCGGTGCCCGCTCTCTCACTTACCTTTAAGGAATGTATTGAGAAGGGAGCTGATTATTCAGCCGGTGGCGCTAAATATAACGTCGGCAATGGCATTATTTTGATTGGGGTGGCAGATCTGGTCAATAGTCTAGCGGCTATTAAACAGTTGGTTTTTGATGAGAAAAGCGTAAGTATGCAAGAAATGATAGCAGCCTTGGACGCCAATTTTGAGGGCTATGAACATATACATGAGCTGTGTTTGGCGGCTCCTAAATACGGTAATGACGACAGTCGAGTGGATGATATTGCCGCAGAAATATTCACATATATCGCGGATGAGATAGAACAGTATGAAAGTAAGTTTGGTCGTATGACACCCGGCATTCTTCCGGTTTCAGGAAACACTCCCTTTGGTTTGGAAGTCGGTGCTTTGCCCTCCGGACGCAAAGCGTGGAAGCCTTTGGCGGACGGAGTAAGCCCCAGTGGGGGTACAGACTTTGGTGGACCAACCGCGGTTTTGAAATCAGTCGCTCATTTGCCGCATGATAGATTTACTCAAGGCACCTTACTTAATATGAAAGTTGAAGACGATCTGCTCAACTCTGAAAACGGTATTCGTCAAATGATGGCACTCCTAAAAGGTATGTGTAGTTTAGGGGTGTTCCATGTTCAGTTCAATGTTATCGATCAGGAAAAATTGTTAGCCGCTCAAAAAAATCCGGAGCAATATAAAGGTCTTTTAATTAGAGTAGCCGGATATACCGCCTATTTTGTTGAACTGGGCAAGGATGTTCAAGATGAAATTATCGCTCGTACTGTGCAAAAGAAAATTCAGTAAGGTTCATCATGAGTAGTGGTATTGTTTTACGTATTGAGCGTTCATCTATCCATGATGGGGACGGATTGCGCACAGTCATCTTTCTTAAAGGCTGTCCACTCAGTTGTGCCTGGTGCTCTACTCCTGAGGGTCAAGCTCTTGAAATTACCGAGATAGAAACCAAGGTCTATGGATACGAAATGACCGCGGATGAATTGTTAGATGAGGTAGTAAAGGATGAAATCTTCTTCTATCATTCCGGTGGAGGCATTACTTTTTCCGGCGGTGAACCGCTATTACAAGCGGACTTTGTGGCCGATGTTATGCAACGTGCCAGAAGTTTAGGTATTGATACCGCTATGGAGTCGAGCATGAGTCTTCCCTATTCTGAAATTGACAAAATTCTGCCCCATTTGGATGTCTTGTTTGCTGATTTGAAGCATATTGATCCTGAGCGGCATAAATTCTATACCGGTATTGATAATAAATTAATCTTAGATAATATCAGTCGTGTCGCGCAGGTAAATTTACCTATAAAGCTGATTGTGCGAATACCCTTGGTCCCGGGAATTAATGATGATGAAAAAACGATCCGTGGCATGGGTAAATTTTTACGAACACTGAAAAAATTAGAACGGGTAGAAATCTTACCCTATCATAAGTTAGGTATTAGCACTTATGACAAAATGGGCCTGGAATACAAATTGCGAGAGACAAAAATACCATCGTCGGAACATATTGAGAATGCTAAAGATATCTTGCGAGGCTATATAAGTAGTATTTGAGAATATAGCAAAACATAAAGAGACAATCAGTATTTAAATAAGTGAATTATTAAAAAAATTAAGCCGGTCTTTATTTATAGCAAATTTGAAGACCGGCTCAATTCTTAAGTGCTAGAAAAACTACTAGACACGATCAGGATAAATCTTCAACGCTTTGTCCAAGATTTCAACCGCGCGCTTCAGATCATCTGTATTGAGAACATAGGCGACGCGTACTTCATCAACCCCCATACCGGGTGTCTGATAGAAATTCTCAACAGGAGCGACCATGACTGTCTCATTATTGTCATTAAAGTCAGTCAACATCCACTTGGCAAAATCCTCAGCGTTTTTAACAGGTAGTTTAGCTATAGCGTAGAAAGCTCCCATCGGCTTTTTGCACATGACACCCTCAATGGCGGCAAGACCGTCGCACAATACGTCACGACGCTTCTGATAACGTTCACGGATGGGATCGAAATAAGCAGGATCCATCTCGTACAGAGCTGTAGCGCCAATCATTTCCAAAGTAGGCGCGCACAGTCTGCTTTGACCCAACTTCAAGATCTGTTCAGGTAACTCTTTATTCTTAGTCGCCAGAGAACCAATGCGGGCTCCACAGGCGGAAAAACGCTTGGATACGCTGTCGATGATAATCACGCGATCCAGTATGTCAGTCATCTCACCAAAACTGGTTGCTTCCAGTCCTTCGTAAGTAAACTCACGATAAACTTCGTCGGCAATAATATATATGTCATGTTCTTTAGCAATTTTAGCTAATCTTGAAACTTCTTTGCGAGTGTAGACTACGCCGGTAGGATTGCCCGGATTGGACAGCGCGATAGCGCGTGTCTTGTCAGTCAGTTTGGCGACAATTTCCTCTTCGGAAGGCAAAGCGAAGCCGTTTTCTGCATATGTGGTCAGGGGCTTAAGTGTTACGGCATAAGGAGCCGCGAAACTACGATAATTGGTATAGAAAGGCTCGGGTACCAAAATTTCTTCATCAACGTCCGCTACCGCTATGAAAGCCCACATCAGCGCTTCACTACCACCATTAGTGATTATGATGTCTTCCGGTTCATAGGGAAGGCCTAATCTCTTATAGTAATCAGAAGTGGCTTTTAGCAGATTAGGGTCTCCTTTTGAGTTGGCATAAGCTAAGACCTTGATATTGGCTTCACGTATTGCGTCCATAAACGGAGCCGGTGTTTCGATATCGGGCTGTCCTACATTGAGTCCGTAGACCTTTACGCCACGTTCTCTCGCGGCATCGGCAAAGGGAACAAGACGCCTGATGGGAGATGCTTGCATATCCAGCATTCTTTTTGAAATTCTCATGTTGACCTCCAAAAAATAATCATTCGACTAACAAAAGTAATAAAATCGCTAAATACTAGTATAACCAAATAACTAAAGAATAGCCAACAGGCATAATGCTTGCAACCAGTAAATAAAAACTAGAAAAAATTAATATATGTGAATATAATGGAAAATTTTCAAAGTTTTTTAATTGAACTGCAAATAACAAAGTGATATACTTGGTATACACTATTGGAAGGAAGAGAGGAATAAGAACCATTATGAGTTATATTCGTCAACTCAGAAAGCAACATCATATTACTCAGGCACAGTTAGCTGAGAAGCTTAATGTAACGCAAACATCGGTAAGTCAATGGGAGAGCGGACGTAATTTTCCTGATATTAAAACTGCTCGTAAACTAGCGGACTATTTTGGAGCTAGCTTGGATCAGATACTGGCTCCTCATTCTACAGCGACTGACGGCAAAGACAACCATATTCCATATATCTATGCCGATTCCCCATATCACAGAGGAGTTAACGCAAGTAAAGCCGGTGAACTGGAGATGAAACGCCGATTGATTGATATTTTTGATCACTTGTCTCTAACCGCGAAAGCCAGGATTCTAGAGAGAGCGGAAGCCTATTTAGAAGTTGAGTTGTATGAGAGAGAAAATAAGATCAGAAGTAATTTCGGAGACGGTGAGGATTTAGGGGCGGAATCCGAGACAGGAAATTTAGGTTAGTAATTTAGACAGATATTATTCAAATTTTCAGCACATACTTGATCCGGTTTTGGGGCAGTATGATTGAAGAGACTCGGTTAGAAATTATTTAATCCACGGGGCACATAAGATTTATCTAGTGCTTCTTTTGAATATTTAAAACAAAGATCTATTATAATTTTAATCAACTTGACAATATGTCAGTTGAGATTATAGAATTTATTTAGTTCCACCTCTAAAGATTTATGGAACATGCCCTGTGGGCAACCGAGTGATGTATCTTGACAGACTGCAAGCCTAAAGGCGCTTAGCCAAACTGGATCATTATCCCTTATGATCCCGAATCGCAAGCATACTGCTCACAAATGACATGCTTGGTATGCCACCTCTGTTGCCTATATCGGTTCCTATCATGGGAAAGGCACAGCAGGCAGAGATTTCGCGGGCAAAGGAAGGAGGAAGTACTGATTTGAAAGTACACCTCAAGAAACGGGCAGATAGTTCCGACATCATCCACTTAGTGACAATAAGAATCAGCAAATTTTTCGGACACTGCCCGTTTCGTATCTAAACCACAATTTCGTCAGATCAGTTGCTCAGAAATAACTTTCTTTAGTTTTCCAGAATATGGTTAAACATAAATGACAGAATTAAATTATTTTCTAGATTTGATTCTGTGTACTGTCAGTAAAACTAGAAGGCTGGTGAAGATAATGTTAATGAAATTAGAACAAAGGCGTAGTTATAGTTGGTTATTAGTTTCCCTTGTCATTATCATGTCAATAGTCCTGACAAGCTGTAGTGAAAAAAACCAAAAAAGCACTCCGGAAAATGACTCTAATATTGACCAGGAAACAACAACTACTGCGGATAAAATCGCGGATGAACAGACAATCGCCGAGGACACTGAAGCACAAGAAAAAATTGAGGTACGAGTAGGGTTAATTAAAGGTCCCACCGGTATGGGGTCAGCCAAACTGATGGAGAACCAAGAGCAAGGCCAGACTCGGTTGGATTATAAGTTCACTATAGCCGGAGCACCGACGGATCTTGTCGGTTTGGTAACCTCAGGGAATTTGGATATTGTTTTCTTGCCGACTAATGTAGCAGCAACTTTATATAACAAAACAGAGGGTAAAATTAAGTTAGTTAATGTAAATGCCTTAGGCGTTATGAGTATTGTCAGCTGCAATGGCAAATCCTATGAGGAATTGTCAGATCTTAAAGGAACTGACATAGTATCTGCCGGTCAGGGGGCAGCTCCCGACTTTGTTTTCAACTATATTTTAGAGGGAAACGGGTTGGTTCCCGGTGAAGATATTAATGTGGATTTCAAGAGTGAACATACTGAAGTCGCTTCTTTATTGCTGGGACAAGAATACGAAGTCGCTATTTTGGCTGAGCCGTTTACCACTTCTGTGCTGAGACAGGATGAAGCCTGTGAAATTGCTTTTGACCTAACTGATGAATGGGAGAAAGTAGCTCCTGACCAAGCCAAGCTCGTCATGGCTTCCGCGATTGCGCGGACAGAATTCTTAGAGGAGTATCCCGGCGCGATAGACATTTTCCTGGAAGAATTTAATGAGTCGCAGCAATTCGTAAATGCTAATCCTGAAGCTGCCGGAGAGCTGATTGAGAAATTTGACATAATTAAGGCTGATGTAGCTAAAGAAGCGATACCCAGAAGCCATATCTTATCCATGACTGGTGAGGAAATGCAAAAGAATGCCAAAGTTTATCTTGAAGTAATTTATGGTCATGATCCGAAATCTGTGGGCGGAAAATTACCGGATGATGACTTCTATTACCTTGGCCCATGATTCTAAAGTGGATTAAAAGGCATCTAACGGCTGTTTTATTCTGGCTGGTCATATGGTGGTTGCTAGCTCTGCTGATTGGTCAAGAGCTTCTGGTTCCTATGCCCCATTCGGTACTGATGCGACTATTTTATTTAGTTAGGCAAGGTAGCTTTTATCTTAATATAGTAAATACGCTTTACCGTATTACTTTAGGATTTGTATTAGCGACTATCCTGGGTGGGATTTTAGCTTTTCTAACAGCGGTTAGCATATGGGGCGCAACTTTTATCTCGCCTCTAATGAGCGCGATCCGCGCCACTCCTGTTGCCTCAATTATTATTTTACTTTTAATCTGGTTGTCTCCAAATGGGGTAGTTGTAAGCTGTGTTGTTTTAATTGTCTTACCTGTTATTTGGAGTAATTTGGTGGTGGGTATTAATTATAGAGATCAACAATTAGAAGAAATGGCTGCTGTTTTTAAGTTAAGTAGAGCCAAACTTTGGCGCTATCTCAGATTGCCGGCTACCTTGCCTTTCCTGTTGGCAGGTGTGGAGTCGGGATTAGGTATCGCTTGGAAAGCGGGAGTTGCTGCTGAGGTATTAGGTATCCCGCGCCATGCTATAGGTAGCAGAGTATACGACGCTAAAATCTATTTAGAGACGGCAGATTTATTTGCCTGGACCGCAGTAGTTGTTTTATTAAGCATCATCTTGGAAAAACTGATATTATCCGTGATCCGTAGGCTTGGCAAGAGCTATGATTGGGTGAAATGATGGGAATAAAAATTAGAAATCTTACTAAGAGTTATAGCGGAAAAAGAGTTTTTTATAAACTGAACGCGGATTTACCTGACACAGGATATGTAGCGATCTTGGGACATTCCGGCATAGGCAAATCCAGTCTTCTCAGGATGATAGCGGGCTTGGAAGAGCCTGATGCTGGTGAAATACTTTTTTTTAATCCATCTCAGCCTAAAATCAGCATAGTGTTCCAAGAAGATAGACTACTTCCCCATCTCAGCGCCAGAGAAAATGTAGCCCTAGTTGGAAACGATCATCAACAAGACCTTGTTAGAGCGGACCAGATTCTGGATCAGCTTGGCCTCGAAGACTGTAAAACCCAAAAAGTTAATGAGTTGTCAGGAGGTATGAAAAGAAGAGTCGCTCTAGCGCGTGCGCTTTTGTATGGAGGTGACATTTTTCTGCTGGATGAATGCTTCGCCGGTCTGGATAAAAAAACACGGGTAATAGTTACCAATACCTTGGATCATTTACAAGAACACGCGTTGGTAATAATCGTAACGCACAATCTTCAGGACTTAAAAAAGAAAGATAAATATATCTTACGCTTAGAAGCCTTAAACGACATTTCGGACTAAATTATACGAATTTTACTTGCCGCGAATATATTAAAAATCTAAAGTTAATAATCCCATGATAAGGGCAACACAGTGACTTTGAGTTAGCTGAGGCTACTTGATTTTTTGGCCATTTTCGAGTACAATTCATTATATGAAATACCGTAAAAATAATTGAGTTCCGAGGTGATAATATTGATCGAAAAATCTGATCTGAGGATCTGTCGTGATGGTCTGGAAGAACGTATTGGGCGCAAGATTTGGCTCAAATCCAAAGGCGGTAGAAAACGCACAATAATTCATGAAGGATATCTGGACACATGTTCGTCTAATGTATTTACTGTACGTTGTCCGGTTACATCAGCTTATGACGAATATGTTTCGTTTAGTTATGTTGACGTATTGACAAAAGTTGTAGAAATACGCTTCGATAAAGAACTAGACGCTACAGACAGCGTTTGTAAAACACAGGCAGTTTCATAGCCTATGTCTCCCTCTCCCGTAACAATCCGGGATCAAGCATATGCGAAAATCAATCTCTCCTTAGATGTGATTGAACGCAGAAAAGACGGTTACCATAATATTGACAGCGTAATGCAGACAATATCGCTTGCTGATGGCATCACTATTGAAGTGATGCCATTTTCTTGTTCTGCAAGAAAATCAGCTCAGATTAAATTATCTGGCGATAGTAATGTTCCTCTTGATGACACTAATACCGCCGCGCGAGCTGCCAAACTGTGGTGCGAAAAAACAGGAGCGACCGGCATAGATATTGTCATTGAGCTCAAAAAGAGAATACCCTTAGGAGCTGGTTTGGGTGGCGGTAGCACGGATGCCGCGTCTGTATTACGGTCTTTGAATAAACTCGCCCTAGGAAACAAGCTCCCAGCTAAAGCGTTAACTGATTATGAGCTTATTGAAACTGCGACACAAATAGGCGCTGATGTTCCCTTCTGTTTGCGGGGCGGCACCGCTCGTTGCCGGGGTATTGGAGAAGTGGTGGAAGCCCTGAGAGAATTACCTCCCTGGCCTATAATCCTGGCATTACCTGAGTTCCAAATCTCAACAGCGCAAGCATATGCGGAGTTAGATGCGCTGGCGCGGCCTTGGAAAAGACCCGACACGGATAGCTTACTTCAGGCCATAGAACAGCAAAATCTGCCAGATATCAGTAGGTCAGCCCATAATGTATTTTCTAATTTACATAACCCACACCGTCAGCATTTTGAAACACTAAAATATCATCTATTAGAAACAGACGCGACAATGGTTCAAATGACTGGATCCGGACCGGTATTTTTTGCGATCTATGAAAGTGAGGAGCGCCGCGATCAAGCTTTAGACACGCTTAAAAGCGCCCCCCAAAAAAAGAATAAATTTATTGCTACCCAATTAAGGCGAGCCCTCAGATAATAGTATTTACAACAAAACAATCACAATACTGAGTACGTTCTTAACCAAGCCACTCAGTATCAGGGGATTCATAATACTAAAGATCTTCAGTGTCAAGCCAGATGGTAAAAGGTCCATGGTTTACGAGATGCACATCCATGCTAGCTCCAAATTTGCCCGTAGCTACCCTATTCCCGAGGCTGGCTCTGGCCAAAGCTACGAACTGATCATATAACAGTTCGCCCTGTTCCGGGGGGGCGGAGGCATAAAAACTGGGTCGATTTCCTTTTTTACAATCCGCGAAAAGTGTAAATTGCGAAATAATCAAAACCTCACCCGCTACCTGATCAAGGTTTAGATTAGTTTTCCCCTCATCATCCTCAAAGAGACGAAGATTGTTAATCTTATGCCAGAGTTTAGCGCAGCAGCGACTGTCATCCTCACGGCCCACACCCAACAAAATTACAAAACCCTGTCCTATGCTACCAACTATTTGTTCCTCTATTTCTACATGAGCTGAAGACACGCGTTGGATTAGTGCTCTCATGCCCAGATGACCTCGTAATCTTCTTTTAGAAAAGGTAAGATACCGGCATGACCATTCAAGTCATCCAGCAAAGGCAAATCGAGAGCTTTATTAGCCTCCAATACGCCCAGCTGCGCGGAGCAAGCCAAGCAGATCCCGGCTATTAAACCCTTTTCATTCGCCTTCGAATATAGCTTGTTTTTCTCTTCAGCCAATACTGAAGGTAGTTTTACGGACTCTCCTTCAAAGACAATTCTTACTTCGTGCCCTACTTCAGTTAATTGTAAGGCATTCATTAACACATGTAAGAAACACATCTTTTTCCCTTGCATAGCGTAAAATAAAATTTTTCTCATTTTGCAAACCTCTCAAATTATTTAGCGAACGCTATTCGGATAGTTTTGTTCGTAATAACTAAGGACGACACAAACATGTATCCGAATATTATTCTGCGTCTGTGCCAGCGCTCTATTGTTATTATCCTGTAAAAAGTGTGATAATAAATATATTAGAAATCGTAGCCGGCACTATACCAGTCACAGAACTATGACTTTATTATAACCCAATCTTCAGAGTCTGATTAGTTGCGTTATTGGGGAGGAAATATGAAAGAAGAGAGAAAATCCATTCCGATTTGGGCAGTCAGGGTGAGTATGCTCTTGTATGTTGTCGCTTGCGCTATTGTAATTCTCAGTCTTAACTCCGTCAGATTTAAATATATGGTCTGGGTCGGTTTGGCCGTTTTTTTAGTCGGGTTTTATATACGAGTTAAACTTTGCTCCTGCCCGTATTGCGGTAGCGCGATGGCCTCCAAGGTCGCGAAAATAAACGGCAAATCCTTTGCTTGCCCTAACTGTAAAAAGGAAATAGATCAAAAATAAGATTTTTATAGAGTAAACAATATATTCTACCCGCGGGGAGTATAATTGCTTGTATATAATGCTCCTTGAGGAAAGGAGAGTTTTCCATGATCGAGATTATTAAAGTAAAAGATTATAAAGAAATGAGTTTGTACGCGGCTAGACTGGTAGCGGCACAGATACGTCTGGTACCGGACTCTGTTCTGGGATTACCTACCGGCTCAACACCTATGGGTATGTATGCTGAACTGGTGCGTATGCATGAAGAAGAGGCTCTGGATTTTTCACAGGTTACGACAATTAATCTGGACGAATATTGCGGTCTGTCAGGCGCCCATGAACAAAGTTATCGTTACTATATGAATAATTGCCTATTTGATCATATCAATATAGACATGGAAGCGACATTTGTTCCGGATGGTCTGACAGAAGATGTTGAAGCTTACTGTAAGATGTACGATGAGCTAATTGATTTTCTGGGAGGCGCGGATATTCAAGTCTTAGGTGTTGGCGAGAATGGTCATATAGCATTTAATGAGCCTGATGAACATCGCTTCATAGCCAATACTCACTTAGCCAAGCTTACCGATGAAACAATAAAGGTTAATTCTCGTTTTTTTAAGGACGAGTCAGACACGCCACGCTTTGCCATTTCCATGGGTATGCGAGGTATCTTGAGCGCGAAATGTATTATTATGTTGGCAAACGGTGAACGCAAAGCGGAAGCTATTTATGGCATGATCGCGGGCGAAGTAACTCCGCGCTGTCCGGTTTCGATACTACAGCTACATCCCAATGTAAAGCTGATAGCAACGGCGGATGTCTTCGGTAAAATGTCAGACTTCAAGGTTTCGAAAGAATAGTCCGCGCATTTCTAGTCTCGGAGCTTAACACATCCTCTTGCTTATTTTCAATCCCTGATTTTTGTGAGAAAATAAAAAAGTCCGGCAAAATTGAGGGGGGCGAAGTGAAGAGATTGTATGACCAGTTTGCCTGGTTTTTAAAAGATTTTGGCAAAACATATCTGGTAGCTACTTTGACAGTTTTCCTGAGCAACGCTCTGGTGCTGGTACCGCCATGGGCTACAGGCTATTTAGCGGATTTAATTATTTCCGGTGCGATTAAGCTAAACACCTTCTATAGCTACATTGCTGTCTTGTTTGTGCTGATATTATTAATGTATCTGATTAATTTTATCTGGCAATATTTAGTTTTTTTGGGCAGTGATGAAATTGGACGGGCAGCCAGACGTTTGTTGGTAACTAAATATCTCAGACAAAGTCCTCCCTTTTTCGCCAAAAACTCGACCGGTAGCCTGATGGGCAAGGCAACTAACGATGTTGACGCTATCGCTGATATGGCAGGCTACGGCATAATGTCACTGCTTGATGCTACTATCTTTCCCTTGGCTTTGATCACTATTATGGTCTTTGCTGTCTCGTGGAAGTTGACCCTAGTCTCTGTTCTTCCACTCACCTGCTTGATCTATTTCTCCAAACTGATCGGGAGAGTATTGTATGAACGTTTTTATGAGGCTCAACATGCCTTTGACAATATGAATGAAAAGGTCCTGGAAAACATTGCCGCGGTAAGGGTGATCAGAGCTTACGATAAAAGTGATGAAGAGATAAGAGATTTCGTCAAAACGGCCCAGAACCTTTACGATAAGAATATGGCCCTAATAAGAATGGGCGCTTTCTTCGGCCCGATATCTCGTTTGGTTTCCGGAATCAGTCATACCATAGCCCTTGCTTATGGAGCCTATTTAATAGCCAAGCGACAATTGAGTCCTGGCAGCCTGGTTTCGTTTCTCTTTTATCTTGATATGCTGAATTGGCCTATGTTGGCAGTTGGAGAGTTTATCAATGTTTCACAGCAGGCCTCGGCTTCTATGGAACGAATTCTAGAGCTCTTAGCCTATCCTGAAGATGTGGTATATGATCCGGAATCTGAAGAGTACACGGGTGGAGGGGCGATTATTTTTGACAAGCTCAGCTTTACTTATCCGGAGGAAACAAAGCCGGCGCTTCATGATATCAGTTTCATTTTAGAACCCGGGCAAACTCTAGGCGTGGTAGGGAAAGTTGGCAGCGGCAAAACGACATTGCTAAAACAATTACTACGCTTTTATCCTCAGGCTGAAGGTAAAATCTATTTAGGAGATAAACCGCTGCAAGCTTATTCTCGTGAAAGCCTGCGAGCGGCGATCGGCTATGTGCCGCAACACCCTTTCCTCTTTTCTCGTACTATACGTGCCAATATTGAGCTAGGAGCTCCTGTCGGTGTTGCCTCTTCTCTTGAACGGGAAGGGATAGAGAAGATCTCTTATCGTCCCGTTATTGACCCGGAAAATAAACTGGGTCTTCAGGAATTGGAGGCGAAGGCGTTACCGCTTAGTTCCCGAGCTAGGATGACCGCTGTTCCCAAAGACGGAGAGAAAAATACAGGAAAAACGGTCCCGATCGGCAGTAGAACAACTGAAAATTCGCTACTAAAAGTAACGAAAAATATTGATTCTCCCGGTATTTCTATAGAAGAAGCTATAGATCTGGCGGATTTCCGCAAAGATCTGGAACAATTGCCGCAGGGGCTGGATACATTAGCCGGTGAAAAAGGTATAGCCCTTTCAGGTGGTCAAAAACAACGTATTACAATCGCTCGCGCTCTGCTGAAGGATCCGGAGATTCTTGTTTTAGATGACTGTCTGTCCGCGGTAGACGCAACAACAGAAGAGACTGTTTTAAAAGCTTTGAAGAAAAAAAGATTTGGACGTACCACTTTGATCAGTTCGCACCGTATCTCTTCTATTATGCATTCTGATTTGATTCTGGTTCTCGATGAAGGGAGGATTACAGAGCGGGGAACCCATAAGGAATTACTAGCTAAGGGTGGTTGGTATAAAAGGCAGTACCAACGGCAGAAACTGGAACAAGAAAGTCAAGTCAAAAGGAATATGGGATAGGCGGATTTGTGGGTAAAGGAGAGGATGGCTTTGTCAAACAGCGCGAGACAAGTGAAAAAAGATTCCGGTAGACAAAATCGTCTGCTCAAATATAGCCTCAAGGCCAAGTATACTCTTTTGCAAGGCTTGCTGGTAACAGGACTTGCTGTAGCTTCAAATCTCTTGGCGCCATATCTGGTTAAATATCTCCTGGACAACGAATTACAGGCGGATGTAACTTTACGCGTGGATTTTATTATTCTGGTTCTGGCCGCCTATATGGGGACGATTTTTATCTCTGTTATAATGCGTTATTTCAGCACTTTGCTCTTACACAAGGCGGCCAATAAGATTGCCATGCGAATACAGATAGATGCCTTCTCTCATGTGCAAAAACTTCCTGTAGAGTTCTTTGATCAGCTTCCCGCGGGACAGGTGGTATCACGTATCACTAATGACACGAAGGCTGTCAGAGTGTTGTACCAAGTTGTTCTGGCTCAGTTTATGATGGCGGGGATTTCCGCGGCGGGCATCTATATCAGTTTGTTTTTGATAGATCCTACTTTATTGCTGCTCGCGCTGATACCTCTGCCGTTCTTATACATTATTTTCCGCGACTTCAAAAGTAAGTCAGCTAAATATAACCGTATTTATCGTCGCAAGTTGAGTGAGCTTAATAGTAATCTCAATGAAAACATTCAAGGTATGGAAGTTATTTCCAGTCTTGGCAAGGAAAAGCAGATTTATTTAGAGTTTTCCGCCATTAATGATCAAACATATGAACAGGGCAGGAATATAACTAAACTCTTCAGTTATAGCGCTTATAACGCGACGTCAACTTTCCAATATCTAATGTTGGCTGCCGTCCTTTTGTATTTTGGTTATGGGCATTTATCCGCGGCATATTGGGTTCCGATTGGAACATTATATGTATTCATTGACTATATGTTCACCCTTTTCTCGCAAATAAACAATGCTATGACCAGGGTCGGAGATTTAGAGCGCGCTCGTAGCGCCGCTGACCACATTTTTGAACTGCTGGATATGACTACTGTTCAGGAAGGAAAGATAAATGCCCCACTAGCTACCGGTAGTATAGCTTTCGAAAACGTCACTTTCGCGTACCAAGAGGAAGCTGTCCTTAAGGATATTAATTTTCAGGTGGAACCGGGACAGACTGTAGCTTTTGTTGGTCATACCGGCTCGGGCAAGAGTACGATCATGAATTTATTGTTTGCCTTCTATCAGCCGCAGCAAGGGAGAATTCTCTTTGAGGGTGTTTCTCTAGCGGATATGGATTATAAAACTTTTAGAAAACAAATGGCCATAGTCCTACAAGATCCTTTCCTTTTTACCGGTACTGTTTTGTCTAATATTACTCTTAATAGAGAGGACATCAGCCGGGACGACGCGAAAAGAGCTTTACTTGAGGTAGGAGGTAAAATGTTACTGGAGCGTTTGGAAAACGGATTAGACACGGAGGTAATAGAAAAGGGAACCGGCTTTTCCTCGGGTGAGCGCCAGTTGATATCATTCGCTCGAGCTCTAGCGCATAATCCACGGATTTTAGTTTTGGACGAGGCTACTTCAAGCGTAGATTCAGAGACCGAGGCTGCTATTCAAAAAGGCATGCGGAGGTTGGAGAAGGGACGAACCACTTTGATCATAGCTCACCGTCTTTCGACAATTCGGCATGCTGATCAGATAATAGTTCTTGACAAAGGAAATATCGTTGAGCGGGGTACCCATGACGAACTGATTGCCATAAACGGAATCTATCGCGCCATGTACGAAGCCCAATCACAGGAAGACCGAGCTTAAACTTTTTGGCATCATGCACTGGGATTCCAAAACAGTAAACGGTGCTTATTATTTAGTTGGCGGTTCCGGCTAAACTCGGCTATAATTCACTAAGGGAATTTGTAAGCTAAAACTGCCCAAGGATATAATGACTACAGCCTATGAATAAAAATAATTCTGTCAACGCCAAAAAACAAAAAAAGCCCTACCTGCATCTTTTTCTACTTTGTATTACCGCCATCATCTGGGGCGCTTCCTTTGTCTCACAAAGTGTTGGCATGGACTATGTCGGACCCTTTACCTATAATGGCGTACGTATGTTTCTGGGTAGCTTCGTTCTTTTACCTGTCATTTATTTCATGAGGAAAAGAGGATATACTCAGAAAGTGGACAGGGAGCAGATCCTGGCTCAACGAGGTGTATCCTCACTAGCGGAGTTGCCCTGGTATGATCGTCATCCTCAGCTTTATAGTGGTATTTTTGCCGGTATTATACTTTTTATAGCCAGTAGCGCTCAGCAATATGGTATCCAGTTTACAACCACAGGTAAGGCCGGCTTTATTACAGCTATGTATGTGGTGCTGGTACCGCTGCTAGGTATTTTTCTGCGTCACAAAACCAGAGTCGCTGACTGGGTGGCTGTGGTTCTGGCGACATTTGGTTTTTATTTCCTTAGCATTACAGAAGGGTTCTCTATTGCTAAAGGAGATCTGTATATTTTGTTGTGTGCTTTCTTTTATTCTCTACATATTCTGGTATTAAATCATTATTCACCAATGGTAGACGGTGTCGTGTTGGCAGCGACTCAGTTTTTCGCGGTAGGTTTAATTTCTTTGGTTCCGATGTTTACTCTTGAGACGCCTAATTTGCAGTCCCTGTTGGATGCCGCTCCTCCTATTCTCTATTCCGGTGTCTTGTCGTCCGGTATCGGTTTTACGCTCCAGATAATTGGACAGAGAAAAGTACCGCCGGCTCAGGCTTCGCTGATCATATCACAGGAATCGACTTTGTCTGTCATTTTTGGCTGGCTTTTGTTGAATGAAGTAATGTCCGGAAGAGAGATATTAGGCTGTGTTCTGATGTTGGCAGGAATCCTTATTTCTCAACTTACCCCAACCAAAGACTATGAGCGAGTATCGACATAGTCGGCCTGAAGTACCGGCCTTATTTAAGACGCCTTCGACAAAAAATAATCACTGCAAACTGATAAACTTACAAGAATTATGTTGACAGGAACTGCGCACTATGTCACAATCACTGCCAGAAAGCTTTAAGCAGGTACGAGAGACTTGTAAGATTTCTATGCGATTGTAGTTCTACTGCGACTACCCGTTGTAAAACTGCCGAGAACATGTGATTTTACAGTCTCGAGGCAGCTTTTTTATGAGGAGGTAAGTCGATGAGTGAATCCAATGTGAAAATTAAATTAGGTGAAGAGCCACTTTATTCACTAGAAGGTGTTTCGGTCGGCAAGTCTTTGTTGCTGGGTTTGCAACATGCTTTTGCCATGTTCGGCGCGACGATTCTCGTTCCCTTGATTACAGGCTTGGATGTATCAACTACTTTATTGATGGCCGGTCTGGGGACCTTGTTGTTCCATCTGATAACCAAAGGTAAAGTCCCGGCTTTTCTGGGCTCGTCTTTCGCCTTTATTGCCGGCTACAATGCTATTACTATGGGCGGTCCCGCTTCTCCTGATTTCGTGGCGGAAAATTTACCTAAAGCAAGTGGTGGAGTTTTCTGCGCGGGTTTGGTTTATGTTGTAGTAGCAGGTCTAATCAAGTTATTTGGTGTCGAGCGAGTGATGAAATTCTTTCCTCCGGTCGTGACCGGTCCTATTATCATATCGATTGGCCTCATCTTGGCCCCGGTAGCGATCAGCAGTGCTTCAACGGACTGGTTAATTGCCATGATAGCTGTTGTAGTGGTGATCGTTTGTAATATTTGGGGTAAGGGTATGGTTAAGATTATTCCCATCATGCTGGGTATTGTTGTCGCATATCTGGTTGCCCTAGTTTTGAATAGAGTGGATTTTACACCTTTACAAGGCGCGCATGTAGTTGCTCTACCTCTTAAGAGCAAAAACTTTATGGTCTTTGATCTCTCAGCTATTATTACCATCATTCCCATTTCATTGGCTACCATGATGGAACATATAGGCGACATTTCGGCTATCAGCGCTACCACAGGTAGAAACAATATTGTCGATCCCGGGCTCCATCGCACAATGATGGGTGATGGTCTAGCTACCAGTATGGCGGCAGCTTTTGGAGGTCCTGCTAACACGACTTACGGTGAGAATACCGGAGTTTTGGTTTTAACTCGAGTCTACGCGCCGAGAGTCATGCAAATTGCGGCTTGTTTCGCTATCTTGGCCAGTTTCTTCCCGGTTTTTAGCGGAATTATTGAGAGTGTACCGGCGGCAGTCATTGGTGGAATTTCTCTGATTCTCTATGGCATGATCTCCGCTATCGGTGTCCGTAATATGGTAGAAAATCAGGTAGACCTCACTTCGAGTCGCAACTTGATTGTAGCGGCATCCATTCTGGTTACTGCTCTGGGCTTTGAGGCTGTAAACGGACTAAGCTTCACCATAGGTTCAACAGAGATACGTCTCTCGGGATTGGCTATCGCGGCTATTGTAGGCATCCTGCTCAACGCGATCTTACCGGGCAAGGATTATGTCTTCAGTACTGAAGCTCCAAAAGGCACCGGCGTGGATTTTTCCGGGGTGAGTGACAAAAAGTAGTAGCTCATTGTTAGAGCCAGTGCCGTAAAAATACAGAGACTGTAATTTTCCAGGGCGAGGTCACTCATCCTGTTATAACTTCATTAATACTAAGCACAGCCGCTTTTATCAGAGGGAAGCGGCTGTGCTTAGTAAAATTGGGAATAGTATTGATTTTGTTGAAAGTTATTGCTATTAATCATAGCTTACAGTTTTAAGAGCCTTGTCATCGACAACGATCACCCAGGTTAGACCCGGATTCAGCACCAACTCCTCACCTTCGATGAAATAGAGAAGAGGGGAGGTATGGTCATCTTTGCTCCAGGTAATGGCATATTTCTTGCCTCCGGTCAGATAAGTAGCGTCGCCTTGACCTATCCAATCAACTTTGTTATGTATCCCATTCGGCATTAGTCCATGCGGTCTATGCAAGACAATAATATTGGCTACTTCCAAATCTTTCTTGGTCTGTTCATCAACCAGAGCCTGGCCATTATTATATTTCTTATAGGATTTTGTCTGGGCGTCGTATTGGAATTTTTCTTTAAGCGAGCTGAAATTATAGCTGACAGACTTTACATCTTCTCCCCCGCCCGGTAATACGAACTCCTTTTGCAAATACAGACCACGTACGGGTTCCGCGGGTATGACACTACCATACGCCTTTTTCGCGTTCCGATAAACATTTTCCAGTGTAGTATAAAAGTTATGGGGAGATTTGCGATGCTTAGTGCGGTAATACATATGAAAGTATCCTTTGAGCGCGTCAAGGGTCTTAATATCATTCTTGACGGGGCTGGCCGCTATAACACGATAATTGCCCGCGTGAACATAAAAGGCTTGCTCCTGGGCTACTAGGTCCAAATAGGCGGGTCGGGCGCTTCTTATCGGGCCGACAACTCCTTCTTGGGCGTCAGTAAGCAGTAGTAGTCTGGTAGTTCGCCCTTCGGTCAGCATTTGATAAATCAACTTAGCTTTTGATAGACCGGACTGAGGCCTGGCCTCAGTTTGATTGTTAATCATAAACGCAGCGGGGTAGCGCTCGGCAAACATCGGTATAACTTCTCCTGACGGCGCCTTAAGCTCAGTAGATTCAATTTCCGTCTCCTGCTCTGTCCGCGCCGAAACTTCAGTCTCGCCGGAGCCAATTGTTTCCGGAGCCTTTGTCTGATCGGTCTTAACTTCAGTTGTCATCTCAGTTTTAACTTCAGGTATTCCCTCGGTTCGCGCGGGATCCTTTTTCCCGCAGGATGTTAGGATTATAACTAAGCAAAGCATAGTTAAGACAGTTACTGTTTTTTTCATAAATAAGAGGCACTTATCGACAGCTTTAGTAATAGTGCCAAACCTCCAAAAATTATCTAATTACGATAATTATTTTATCACGTTGCCAGCGAAATAAACTTAACAGCTCACAAATTATCGCTATCTTCTCTGTTGAGTATCTTGAGACCGCGCTTTGTTAAAATTGCTTGAAATCGGTACCGTATCATGAATTACACTATGCGGACGCCAATAGCCTATTGCTTGTTAAGTGTGGTTTAGCCTTGGTTAATTATTTCCGGTTAAAGGAATCAGAGTATCGGCGGGCTTTCCATAGCGTTGGCAAAAGTCAATATATGACGCGAAGGCTACGGCGGCGGTAGGTTCCATTGGCAGGCCATGCTCTGCCATTTTAATTCTGGCCTTTTCGATACTTTCCTCACTGACCGTTTGAAAACTGATAGGGTATCTGCGAGCTATAGAGAGAATTTCTCTTCCTCTTTGCGGCCTGGCAATCGCGATTCCTTCAGCGACAGTAGCTTGCGGCATGATGGGTAAAGGGTAGTCTTCATTTCGTCGCCAAGCTGTCGCCAACGGCGCGCAATTATTGCTTTGAGCAGCTATTAGCCGTGGGAAAGTATCTATTAGACCGGCAGTCGCTAAATCCCGCAAACCTTGAATAATTCCCAGTAGCAGTGTGCCATTCCCAACAGGTAGGAAAATATGCTTCGGTATCCTTTGCAATTGCTCAAAAATCTCATAAATAATAGTTTTAACTCCCTGATAGAAAAGCGGCTGATAAACATGACTGGCGTAGAAAGGAAGCTTATCTATTACCTTCGGCTCGGAATTAAACCCATGCTTTTCTGTCACTTGAGAGTAATCAGCCAAGACAGGGATATCTTCAGTGTCTCTACATTCAGAAAGTATATTGGGATTGGAGAAAGTTTGATTCGCGTTCCTATTTTTACTAAGAAAACCGGATCCGGGATATGCTTGATCTTTATAGCTGTATTCAGTAGCCCGGTTTAGTTCACCTGAAGCATCGCCAGCGCGGTTGCTTTGGGCGTCAAGACGCGCTTTCAGCACATCGGCGCAGTGATCACGCGAGCCCGTAATGAGATGGACTTGAGCGCCGGATTTTCTAAGTTGAGCTTGCTTGCTCAAGCTGGTCCCGGCCGGCAAATATATCTCACAAGGAAGACCGGCCTTAGCGGAGTAGAAAGCGACACTTAGTCCGGCGTTGCCACTACTGTCCTGCACAATCCTTTCAGCCCCTATCATTTGGGCGAAAGCTATCAAGGTAAAAGCCCCTCTGTCTTTAAATGAGCCGTGAGGTAAGGCTGACTCGTCTTTGACAATTAGATCCGCCGTCAAAGTAATGAGAGGTGTAATTTCTTCGCGCAGGCTGAGATTAATCAGAAACTCTTCCTTTACCGGTAGAAAGGTAGAATATCTGGCCAAGCCGGGATTAATTGTTTTTATATCACGAACGCTGAAAGGTAAGCATGTCTTACTGACTGTAGTTTGCCACAGACCCCCACAGTCACAACGATAACCCGCTACCACTGCTGCGACAGTAGTACCGCATTTGGCACAGACAAAATCCATCATACTGTCATTTTAGCAGGAAGCTGTTTGTTGTGGCCGCTTAGAATAAATAAATTTTGTGTAATATAATGTAGATAATTAAACTCCGCGTATTATTTTGTTTTTATGGCTAAATCGGTTTTGGTTGCGATGAGTGGCGGCGTAGATTCCAGTGTAGCCGCGGCACTCCTAAAGGAACAGGGATATGACTGCTATGGCGTTATGCTCATGATGCACGGGCATGAGAATACCGCTATCGCCGCCGCTATCTGTGAGCAACTTTCTATACCTTTTCAAATCATTGATGTCAGGGAACAATTCCATACTCAGGTTATATCTCCGTTTATTAACGATTATGTAGAGGGCAATACCCCTAATCCCTGTGTACGTTGCAATGCTGAGGTCAAACTAAGCGCCTTGCTGGCGGAGGCAGACCGACGTAAAATCGCTCTGATCGCTAGCGGTCACTACGCTCGTATAAAATATGCCGGGTCCAAGTCAGACCAAGCAACAACTGAAACAACGGTACAAGTAAATGACGCTGGCTGGGATCATAGTTCAAATCGCCATCTTCTTTTTAAAGCAAAGGACAAGCAAAAAGATCAAAGTTATATGCTTTACCGTCTCCAACAGGAACAGTTAGGGCGTCTTTTGCTTCCCTTAGGCAAGTTGAGTAAGGAACAGGTCCGTGACTTTGCTTCTGATCGGGGACTGATTTCTGCCACTCAGAGAGATAGCCAAGATCTCTGTTTTGTACCGGACGGTGACTACGCGTCCTTTATCGAGCGAGAAGTTGGCAAGCGAAAACCCGGTAATATAGTTAGCAGTAGCGGCAAAATCTTGGGACAACATCGAGGTCTGATCCATTACACGGTAGGACAACGTAAGGGTCTGGGAGTAGCGATGGGGGAACCCTATTATGTTTTACGTAAAGACGCGATTAAAAACGAGATAATATTGGGCGCCAAAAGGGAACTGTACAGAGATAAGATCCTGGTGGACAATATTAATTTAATAGCCTCGCCGCAGCTTGCTTCTCCCCTGTGGGTAGCAACTCAGACCAGATATCGAGCTCCGGAGGTCGCTGCCAGGATTAGGCAATTGTCAGCTGATCTTATCGAAGTAGCGTTCGCAAAAAAAATAATAATACCGGCACCCGGACAATCTGTCGTCTTTTATCTGGAGGATATGGTTGTAGGGGGAGGCATTGTTCGTGACAGCCATTAGGTTAGATAATTTAGTTTTGTACTCAGATTTCGTATACAATAGTTGTATATATGCCCCGGTGTAGAAAGAAAATTTTAGGTCACTACCGGGCGGCTTAATTAGGAGCAACATATTACTGAAAGTAAATATAGTTAGACAAATCTTGGGGACAGGCTACGAAAGGAAAGCGGAATGAAGATTAAGTTTTATGGAGCGACGGAAGACGTCACGGGCTCAAATTTTCTCGTCACGACTGAGAATGGTGAGAATTTCCTGATTGATTGTGGCATGTTTCAGGGTAGCGCCAGCGAAGAAGCAAGGAACCGTAAGGACTTCCCTTATGATGCTTCCCAACTGGATTTTATGATATTGACACATGCTCATATTGATCACTCAGGTAGGATTCCCAAGCTGGTCAAAGAAGGTTTCGCTAAAACAATTTATGCTACTGAAGCGACTATAGATTTAGTCGATATTATGCTACAGGATTCCGCGCAAATCCAATATTTTGATATTCAGTGGGAGAACAAGAAAAGACAGCGAGCTGGTGAGAAGTTGCTGGAACCACTCTATGATTCTTATGATGTAGTAGAAGCTATGAGGCTGTTTGAACCTCATTATTATGGTGAGATGGTTGAGATAACGCCTAATATTCGCATGCGTTTTCAGGATGCCGGCCATATTCTGGGCGCGGCCATAGTTGAGCTCTGGATAACCGAGAGCGACAAAACAACAAAAGTAGTTTTTTCAGGCGACCTGGGTATGCATAATCACTTGCTGATTCGAGATCCGTCTTATATTGATGCTGCTGATCTTGTTGTACTGGAATCGACCTATGGCAATACCGTTCATGATGATTATCAGAACTCCTTGGATAATTTGATGAGGGTTATTAACAGTACTACCGGTAAGGGTGGGACTGTTATTATTCCTAGCTTCGCTATAGGACGTACACAGGAATTACTGTATGAGATGAATAAGTATTATGAGTATGGTGGCCATGCCAATCCCAGACATGTTCCTATCTATGTAGACAGCCCTATGGCTACTAAGGCTACCGCGGTATTCATGCGGCACACCGACCTGTTAGATGAGGAGGCGCAAGGTTTAGTAAAAAGAGGAGACAATATCTTCGATTTTCCTAATCTGGTTTATACACGTTCGGTAGAGGAATCCAAAGCGCTAAACCTCAATCGAGCGCCTAAAGTGATAATATCGGCCAGCGGGATGTGTACCGGCGGACGCGTTCGTCATCATCTCAAGTACAATATCTGGGATCCGTTGTCAGCGATAATATTTGTAGGTTATCAGGCGATTGGAACTTTGGGGCGTATTATTCTGGACGGCATTGAAGATAAAGTAAAGATCGCCGGAGCCTGGTTAGATGTCAAAGCCTCTATTTATAGCATGCCGGGTTTTTCAGCTCATGCTGATAAACCGGCTCTTTTGGACTGGTTAGATGGTTTTAAGACCAAACCTAAACAGGTTGTGCTGGTACATGGTGAGTCCAGGGAGATGTTGCCTCTCAAGAAGAATATTGAGGAAAATTTCGGCATCAATGTAGCTATTCCTCGCTACGGCGATGAATTGGATTTCCTAGGTGAAAAGACTCATCTCAGTACTTCAATTGATATCTCTACTCCTGATATTCTTGAGATGGGCAGATTGATTGATGAGGTCGGTCGTATGATGGGATCCTGGGAAGATCGCCCACATGATCTTTATGAGCTTAGTGAAGAACAGCTTAGTGATATGCAGATGATCTTGACGCAAATCAAGAAGAATATGCTGGATTTAAATATGGTTACAGGTAAATGAGGAAAGCCTTCAAGATTTTCTGATGAATCTATAATCATTAAAAGGGGTAGATTTTTTTCTGATGAGGTCTGGCCGCCAGGTCTTCCGGGCAAAAGAATCCCGGCGCCAGCCCTGCATCAGAAATGAGATAAGGAGTATACAAAATCGTTTCTACGACATTGTAGTCTCTATTTTTTGCGACATAACCGCACTAG
>DUNL01000089.1 GCA_012839385.1 Clostridiaceae bacterium | reverse complement strand
TACAAAGATACGATGGATACAAATACGAAAGGAGGCAAAGGCGCATTCCTCTCCACCCTGCGGAGGATGGAGTCTCCTGCGCCAATTTTTGATGCTTTGTCTGCATACTGGATAATTAGTTCATCAAAAATTGGCGCAGGAGACTCCATCCTCCGCAGGGTGGAGAGGAATGCGCCTTTGCCTCCTTTCGTATTTGTATCCATCGTATCTTTGTATGACATGACAATACTTATATGAGATGCCCTGTGCTAGGCTTTTACCTGCAGCACTGCGTATATCAAAGTATCCCGTCCTCCTTATGGCTGCATATCCCGTGTATTCGCCCTGGTATTTCCCCTTTGGGACATCGGCTCTGATATAGTCGCCGTTTTGGAATCCAAAGAATGTTTTCTCCCTGGATAGATAGCCTCTTGGGAATCCGTTTTTGTCCGCAAGTGTCCTCTGCCTTGTACCTCTGCCTTTGGCATGGAATTCCAGAACATATGCCGTCTTAAATTTGAGGTTATGCGGCGTGCTGACACCTACGCAGCAGGCATCGTAATAATGCTCTTTCGGCAAACCATGTCTTAGACGCTGCATCTTCGTTCTTGCTCCGCTCCCGCACTCAACCGGCAGCCCCACTTCTTTCAGTCTGTCGTATAGCTCCCAGCGCGTGGCGTTCATCATGGCGGCGTCTTTGAGCGGCTGTTTGGCTTGTTTCTGCACTTCGGGAAAACCGAATTCTTCTGCTGTCATGTCGCCTTTCTTCTGGTTGCATTTGTGGCAGGCCAGCGTCAGGTTGGTTATCCTGTTGCTCCCTCCTCTGGATTTTGGGGTTATGTGCTCTACTTCCAGCGGTACGTTTTCTTTGCCGCAGTATACGCATTGCCTGCCCCATTTCTCCAACAGGTATTCTTTGACTTCGTAACCTGCCAATTGGCCGTGCTGATACTCCACCCCTTCAATGTTCGGGTTCTGCATAAGCTGCGTATCAAATTTGACGTTTTCTGTTGATATGGCAGCTATAGGCATGTTTTTGCACAGTTTGTTGATTATGCTCATGGTCTGGTCCACGCGGGCGTTCAATGATGGCGGCAACCATCGGTCTCTATACCCGTTGTCGCGGCGCGGATGGCATTTGCTGCAATACCGGCTGTCGTGTTTTGCGTTGTTGCCGCAGCAGGCGCATTTGTTTGGATGCCGGTTGGCAAACCTTGCCTTGCGGTATCGCGTCTTTCGGTTGCGTCTGTTCCGGCGCTGTGCCTGTCTTTGTTTTAGCGATTTCTTTATGCCTGGTTTGTGATGTATCTCTGCTAAATAGATTGTTTTGCCGCAGTCCGGATCGCTTTCTTCAGTAACCGCTACACCGGTTGTTTTGCTACCCGGGTCAAGCTTGAGCCTTAATGGCTGCAACTGGCTTTCTTCTACTGTCCTGTCCTTTAGCCGTATGGTGAACGGCTGCATCTTATGTACCACCGCACGGCCTCTTGTAAGGAGCAACCGCGCTCTTTTTTCTGTGCATGGCATCAGTGGTTTCTTATGTTTGTCCAGTACGAATACCATCTTGCTTTTTTCTCCTTTCGGAGCCCCTTACGGGGCTGGTAACGCAATTGTTATTGTCTCTCCTCGCCAATGTTGGCAGTCAGTACGCCCGCATGGCACCGCCCTTACCCATCGGGCTTTTAACCATGCGGTTGCAGTGGTTAGGACTGGAGAAGTATCCTAACGTGCGTTCTTTAACTCTCCTGCCAACGTAGTGCTCGCGGCACTTAGGCTGGTCAATAAGGGCTCTTTCAAGCCCCCGCCTCTATAGGCGGTGGGTTATTGACGGTCTCCAAAATACAAGCTATATTGAC
>DUNL01000125.1 GCA_012839385.1 Clostridiaceae bacterium | reverse complement strand
CCGATGAGTCCAGCGCGTCATCTCTGAATTACTGGCGTAAGCGCCCACACCATCCCCCAAAAAATCCACAGATTACGCAGATTGCCGCAGATTTCTTTGGACGGGGCTGATTTTTGGGGGATGGTGTGGGCGCTTACGCCAGTAATTCAGAGATGACGCGCTGGACTCATCGGGTAATCAACCGTCCTTGAGCGCGGGCTGCCTGGAGAGCGTTGCGGTTAGCAGTGAAAACCTGAATGCCAGGCACGGTGACAAAGTCGCCATCATCGGTGATGACTTGCTCTACGCCATGGCTTCGCATGGATTCGAGTATGAACAGATCATAGCCATCTACCTTTTCGGTTTGCAGTCGATTTAGCGCGGCAGTGGTCGTAGACGAGTCGATGGTGATGGACAGCGGCTTATGCTCCTCTACGGTAAACACCTGGTTCCAGGCATTTTGAACTTTTACGACAATCCGAGTTCGTTGAATGGTAAAGTTATGCCGATACTCTTTTGCCTTGATGCTGGTTCCCGTGCTCGCCTCATGGATTTCACGCTCGGTTTTTTCAATAATATGGGAAAGCTCGGCCAGTGACAGACCACAGCAGTACACTTTGCCGTTGTTTATGACGGCATCTTGCACAAAAGTTACGTATTTAGCCATCAAGGCAGCACGCCAATTCGGCTCGTCATGTCCGGCGTTGGAATAGGTCATCCAAAGCCAGACATTGGAATCGACAAGGAAACAATCCGATCCCTGTGGGTTGGTCTGTCTGATATCAAACACATCCGCCTGTACGGCATATTGTACACTCATCAATACATCGTCTCCTCAAGAAGCCTGCTCAACGTATCATCAACCGCTTTTCTAATAACTGGATTACGGTGATAAGCTTCGGCGCTCTCCATGACCAGATCAAGGGTTAGCGTCTGGGATTCGGACGGATTCGCAAAAGAAAGCAGTCGATCCAGTTGTTGCCGGTCGAAGTGTTTAAACAGTGGGCCTATAGCGTTGTTAAGGAACAAAGAAAGGAGCGTCTTCACCCCGGCAAGGTCGATGGTGACTGTCTCTCCCGCCAGCAGAAGTGGCTTGATTTCGGCCAATAGTTTTTGGCCCTGCTCGGCTGTGATGCAGCGTTCACCGATGAAATGGGCAAGTTTTATGTTCATAACCATCTCCTTTCGTCTCGTCGGTCACTTTAAAAGTGGCACAATTCCATACATTACTCACTCAGGTGCGCCTGGCTGCCTCAAAAGCGACGCCTTTGGGGCGCAAAAGCGACAGCAGGAAAAATCGAAACGGATATTTTTGAAGTTGTCATCCACCTCGCTCCAGATTTCGAACAACTTCGAGAAGTCACGCAGGTTAGCTGCCACATCTGTTAATCATGTTTTCCTGTCAATGAAAAAATAGGCCATTGCACGCCTTTTTTCAAACTCGTTTAGGCAGAATCATAGCTATTTTATGCCGGAGTAGGATTTAGGTGGCACGCAGGCGTAATGCTTGCCATGACTTCCGCTGACCACAAGAGAAGCAGGCGTGAGACGCAGGTTTCAT
>DUNL01000154.1 GCA_012839385.1 Clostridiaceae bacterium | reverse complement strand
CCGGCGGGACAGACTTGGCGGCCATGATTTTAAACCGTTTTATACCATCAATAAGCGTGGGGCAGGGTATACTACTCATAGATTTTTTTGTAATAATCTCAAGCGGTATCGCCTTTAATTGGGAGCTGGCCATGTACGCATGGATAGCTTTATTCATAAGTAGTAAGGTGATAGATCTGATTCAAGAGGGCTTTAATTATGCAAAGGCTGTATATATAATTTCGGTCAAAGCCGAAGAAATATCACAGAAAATACTTACGGAAATGGAACGGGGAGTTACCCTTTTGGAAGCGGAGGGAGGGTTTACCCGTCATAATAAATATGTTTTGCTTTGTGTGATAACCCGCTTGGAAGTATCCAAGCTTAAAAATATAGTTCATGAAATAGATCCTCGGGCTTTCGTAATTGTTCATGAAGTGCACGAGGTTCTGGGTGAAGGCTTTAGCTATAAAAACGGCTAAAAACAGATTATTTTCAAGGAGTGATTTTCAAGATGAGCATATCTTGCGAAACTATTCAAGAACTAAAATCCAAGGCGCGTAGTATCCGGCGCCATATCGTTGAAATGATCACCGAAGCGGGTTCCGGCCATCCCGGCGGGTCATTGTCCAGTGCCGATATCGTCACGGCACTATACTTTCATGTGATGAATGTAGACCCTCAAAACCCACACTGGTCCGAACGAGATAGGTTTGTGCTATCCAAAGGTCATGCTGCTCCGGTGCTTTATGCGGCTTTGGCTGAGAAGGGCTTTTTCCCTAAAGAAGAGTTGTCAAAGCTACGCAAAACAGGTTCCATACTCCAGGGGCATCCAGATATGAAAGTAACTCCAGGCCTAGACATGACAACGGGTTCTTTAGGCCAGGGCTTATCTGCTGCTAATGGTATGGCACTTTCAGCAAAACTGGATAACAAGGCCTACAGGGTATATGTGGTGATGGGTGACGGAGAGATAGAAGAAGGCCAAATTTGGGAAGCGGCTATGGCTGCAGCTCATTATAAGTTGGATAACCTGACGGCCTTTGTAGACCACAACGGCCTTCAAATAGACGGTCCAATTAAAGAAGTAATGTCACCGGAAAGCATACAGGAAAAGTTTAAAGCCTTTGGTTGGAATGTAATTGATATAGACGGACACGATATGAAACAGATCCTTGGGGCCATTGAGGAAGCCAAGACTGTAAAGGGCAAACCAACCGTCATAGTTGCAAAAACTGTAAAAGGCAAGGGCGTGCCTTTTATGGAAAACCAGGTGGGCTGGCATGGTAAAGCCCCTAGCCCAGAACAGGCAAAAGAAGTACTTGAGATAATATAAACACATTTTGGAGGAGATATGAGATGACCAAGATCGCAACCCGTGAAGCCTATGGAGAGGCTCTGGCTGAAATCGGTGAAGAGATAAAAGATATCGTAGTATTAGATGCAGACCTTTCAGGCTCCACTAAGACGGCTATTTTTGCAAAAAAATATCCCGAAAGATTTTTTAATATGGGTATAGCAGAGCAAAACCTGATGAGTACTGCAGCCGGCTTTGCTACCTGTGGCAAAATACCCTTTGCCAGCACTTTTGCTATATTTGCTACGGGAAGGGCATTTGAGCAGGTAAGAAATTCAATTT
>DUNL01000057.1 GCA_012839385.1 Clostridiaceae bacterium | reverse complement strand
GTTGAAGATGCTTGTCGTCATGCCGGCGCCAAGGAAGTCTACTTGATTCGTGAGCCGGTGGCTGCCGCGATAGGAGCCGGTATTGATATTACTCAGGCCAGTGGAAGCATGGTTGTAGATATCGGTGGTGGTACCACGGATATAGCGGTAATATCACTTTGTCAGCCGGTAGTTGATAGTTCTATCAAAGTAGCTGGCGATAAATTTGATGACGCTATTGTTAAATACGTGCGCAGAAAATACAATGTTTTGATTGGCGAACAGACTGCGGAAGAGCTAAAGATTAATATCGGCTGCGCCTATCCCCGAGAAGAAGAACTTACCATGGAAGTCAGAGGTCGCAATCTGATTACGGGTATGCCCGCGACCTTGGCGCTAAACTCTACTGAAATGTTGGAGGCCTTAGAGGAACCTGTTAGTCAGACTTTTGAGGCTGTTCACTCAGTGCTGGAGCGTACACCGCCGGAGCTGATGGCCGATATCAGTCAGAGAGGCTTAGTGATGACAGGAGGCGGCGCTCTGCTTTATGGTCTTGATCAGATGCTGGCGGCCAAGATAGGCATTGAAGTCCTAGTAGCTGAAGATGCTGAGTCTTGTGTTGCAATCGGTACTGGTCTGGCTTTGGGGATTATGGAAAAATTTAGCGATCTTGCCGATTAATTGCTGTGGTATCGGATATTTACCGGTTGACGTTATGAAGAATCGCGTTTATACTGACTTTATCTCAGATTCCCAAACCGCAAGGTATATGACCAATTTTTAATATATGCTATATGCTTTTTTAATGTTGGGCCGGACAGGGAAATCCCTTTATTAATTTTTTAGCGACGGAAAAGTCGACTTGTTGAGGAGAATCGTACATGCCCCAATTAAATCTTAAAGGCAAGAAGAAGAGTGATCTTGCCGTAATCGCACAGGTTGCAGGTCTTTTGACGGCTACCGAGACCAGAAAAATGACCAAACAAGAATTGCTGGATTATCTCTTACGTATGGAGGAAAAACTGGTTGATTCAGTTGTGGAGGACAAACCGGCATCTGCTGCTGAGCCTACAACCGCGGTAGCTGAAAGCGAAGAGAAGCCAGCTGTAAAGGAGACTGAGACTAAAGTAGAAGCTGATAGTAAGTCAACAACGGCCGGTAAGTCAAAGACTAAGACTACAGCGACGGACAAGTCAACAACAGCGGACAAATCGACAACCACAGCTAAGTCTTCGGAAGTGAAGAGAGCTACCCCCAGAAAGGGTAGAACAACTGTTAAAAGAACTGTTCGTAAAACCCAAACAATTAATCAAGTTGCGGACACTGATAAAAGTGACAAGACAGACACCAAGACGCAAGCTATTTCCGGCTCAAGCAAAGTCAGAGCCAAACAAGAAGAGGCCTCTGATCTGACCATGGAAGACGAACTCTCCGTGGTGGAGCCGACAGAGACGGAAGAAAGTATCGTCGTCAATGAGGCGGAAGAAGCTTTGCCGGAGACTGCTAAATCTACGCTTGAAGTGGAGGAAAAACCGGAGGAACTGTTAGGCGGTGTCTTGGAAATCATGCAAGATAACTATGGTTTCCTCAGGCGAGAGAACTATCTCCAAAGTAACAATGACATCTATGTTCCGCCCCAGTTTATTCGTAGATTCGGCTTGCGTACCGGTGATTATGTAGTTGGGCCGTGTCGTCATCAGAGAGATAACGATCGTTACCAGGCCTTGTATTATGTTAAAGAAGTAAATGGCCTGCCACCGGATAAAATGTTGAGACGCCCTAATTTTGACCGTTTAACACCAATCTATCCCAATGAGCGTTTTGTACTGGAGACAGGACGCCAAGAGCTTTCGACCAGGATTATTGATCTGGTAGCTCCTATTGGCAAGGGTCAGCGCGGCATGATAGTATCGCCTCCCAAAGCCGGTAAAACAATTCTTCTCCAGAAAATCGCCAAGGCGATATCCATGAACAATCCCGACGCTAAATTAATCGTACTTCTTATCGATGAGAGACCGGAAGAAGTTACTGATATGCAACGCTCAATTGACGGTGAAGTTGTCTATTCAACTTTTGATAAGACTCCCGAGAATCATGTCCGTGTCACGGAACTGGTTTTAGAACGAGCAATGCGACTGGTAGAGTTAAAGCAAGATGTCGTTATTTTGTTGGACAGTATCACTCGTATGGGCAGAGCCTACAATCTTACCATCACTCCTACGGGCAGAACCTTATCAGGAGGTCTTGATCCCGGCGCTTTATACGGGCCTAAGAGATTTTTCGGCGCCGCCAGGAATATTGAAAATGGTGGCAGTCTTACTATCATTGCCACAGCTCTGATTGAGACCGGATCTCGCATGGATGAGGTCATATTTGAGGAGTTCAAGGGTACAGGCAATATGGAAGTCTTACTGGATAGGAAACTATCTGAGAAGAGGATTTTCCCCGCGATTGACATTACCAGATCCAGCACCAGGAGAGAAGAATTGCTCCTAGACCCAAAGGAGCTGGATGCTGTCTGGGGTATTCGTAAAGCTTTCGGTAGCCTTGACACGGCAGCAGTAACTGAGACGATAATCAGCTTGTTGTTAAAGACAAAAGATAATGATCAGTTTATTTCTTCGATCAATATCAGCTTAAACGACAAAGCTTTATATGATGCTATGCGCGGTAATTTAAAAACTAATTCGAACAACGGGAAATGAAATGGAAGAAATAGAATTATGTGACAGCTCTTTAAATGAAGAATGTGGTATTTTTGCTCTACATAAAGTAGAGGACGCGGGGGTTCTATCTTATTATGGTCTGCACAGTCTCCAACATAGAGGTCAGGAAGCTTGCGGTATAGCAACCAGTGATGACAAGCTGATTCTTACCCGCAAAGGGAAAGGCCTAGTCACTGACGTCTTCGATAAAGCTAAATTGGATGAAATAGGAGCTAACGCTATTCACGCTGTAGGCCATGTCCTATATTGTAAACACGGAAGCAATATCCAAGAGAATATTCAGCCAATCATGGTACGCTCCCATCAGGGAACTTTTGCTCTGGTGCATAATGGGGAGATTGTTAATGCCAATCATTTGCGTTATGAGTTAGAACAAGAAGGCAGTATCTTCCAGGGCACCTCGGATACAGAAGTAATTGCCCATTTAATTCAGCGAGCTCGCGGATCCATGGCGGAAAAGATTCTGGCGGCCTGTGAAAAAATGCAAGGCGCTTATAGCATGGTGATTATGACTAAAAATACCATGTACGCAGTGCGTGATCCCTTAGGATTACGGCCGCTCTGCCTGGGCAGTCTGAATGGAGGCTATGCTGTCAGCTCGGAAAGCTGCGCGTTTACGATTGTTAACGCTGAGCATATTCGTGATATCAAGCCTGGCGAAATACTCAAGATGGGTAAAGACAGGTTTGACTCCATTATGTTTGCCTCGAGAGAATTGCCGACTATCTGCGCCATGGAATATATCTATTTTTCTCGCCCTGATTCTGATATCGATAATATCAATGTCCATATTTCCCGCAAAGCCTGCGGCCGAGAATTAGCGCGCCAAGATGATGTTAAGGCGGATATAGTTGTTGGCGTACCCGATTCATCGTTATCTGCCTCGCAAGGATACGCGGAAGAGAGTTGTCTACCCAATGAGATGGGTTTGATCAAGAATCGATATATTGGTCGTACCTTCATTTGGCCTCGCCAGTCTGATCGTGAACGTGGTGTCAAGATGAAGTTATCAGCGGTTAGGAGTATAGTGGCCGGCAAAAAGGTAATTTTAGTAGATGATTCCATTGTCCGTGGTACCACTTGCAGACGCATAGTGAACCACTTGTTTGCCGCCGGCGCTCTAGAGGTACATGTCCGTATTGCCTCCGCGCCCTTGAAATATCCTTGTTTCTACGGTATTGACCTACATACGAGAGAAGAATTAATTTCCGCTAATATGAGTGTGGAAGAAATTTGTCAACATATTGGAGCTACCAGTCTTAAATTCTTACCCTTTGAGACTTTGCGTAAGATTCTGGGGGCTAATATCTGTAGCGCCTGTTTTACCGGGGACTACCCGATACCCATTCCCGAGCGGATGCCTTTTTACGACTATAACAATTGTTAACTTTCTGGGAGCCTTTATGAGCCTACTGAAAAATTTCCGGGATTTGATCGCAGCTTGTGAGAAAACTTCTACTAAGCGCCGTTTAGCGGTAGCAGCGGCAGATGATGAGCACACTTTGGCAGCAGTGACGAAGGCGTGTCAGATTAGTTCCGTATCTCCGGTCTTGGTTGGAGACCGGGTACGGATCAACTCCATCTTGGACAAATTAGGTTATTCGCCGGAAGCTTTCCGCTTGTTCCCGGAAGAGGATCCGGTTCGTGCCGCCGGACTAGCTGTCAGGTTGGTGAGGGACGGGGAAGCGGATTTTTTAATGAAGGGTAATTGCCAAACAGCGGATCTATTGCGAGAAGTAGTTAATAAAGAAACTGGACTTAGTAAAGGTCGTCTGATGACTCATTGCGCTTTGTTTGAGATTCCGGGCTTTAAACGATTAATAGGTGTTTCGGATGGTGGCATGGTTTTGTATCCTGATTTAGAGACAAAGAAAGTGATTATTGAAAATATGGTCGCGGTTTTTAGAAAATTTGGCTATGAGAATCCTAAAGTCGCGGTTCTTACCTGTGTAGAGAAAGTAAATCCTAGTATGCCGGAAACAATAGAAGCGGCTGAGTTGGCAGCCATGAATAATAGGGGAGAGATCAAAAATTGTACTGTGGCCGGTCCTATTTCGTATGATATTGCTATGGACAGCGAGGTAGCAGATTTCAAATCCTTCGCGGGTCCGGTCAAAGGAGATGCCGATATTTTAATTGTGCCGGATATTCATGCCGGGAATATACTGGGCAAAGCTCTGCTGTGTTCTGCCGCCGCTGAGATGGCAGGTTTTATAGTGGGGGCTACGGTACCTATTGTACTTAGTTCCAGAGCTGCTTCCGCCAGAGAAAAACTATTATCAATCTTAGCCTCTTATGCTGCTTTAGGCTAAGAGAATATGCGGAGGCCAGGATATTATGCTGCTCGGCAAAAACTCTTATGCTCTGGATCGCGATTTTGTGCGGAAGGTTTCCTATATTGCTATCCCCATGATGTTGCAACAGTTGATAACCAGTTCTGTAAACCTGGTTGATAATATTATGGTGGGGCAACTTGGGGGCTATGCCATCGGTGGCGTAGCGGCCGCTAACCGTTTTTTCATGTTGGGACTGGCGGCGATCATGGGTGTCAGTAACGGCGCCTCTGTCTTTTTGGCTCAGTTTTACGGTGGTGAGCGCTACAAAAAGGTTCAGGAGTCATTCAGACTTGCCATTGTAGCTGTTTTAACATTAATTCTGCCGCTGGTTATTTTTTCACTCTTCTTTCCAGATCAGATTATACGTTTTTTTAACAAAGACCCGGGCCTGTTAGTGCCGGGCAGGGCATATATTCCTTTTGTAGGTGTTGCTTTAATACCTCAATGTTTAAGCTATTTAATACAGAGCGCGATGAGAGCTTTGGGCGATACGAGAAGACCGCTGAGAATTTCCATAGTCACAGTTTGTACCAATGTTGTTTTGAATTATTTATTAATTTTCGGACATCTGGGTCTACCTAGACTGGGAGTGACAGGGGCGGCTATTGGTACATTGATCGCTCGTTTAGTGGAACTGATTCTTTCTATCTCGGTTATTTGCAATTTGGATTATTGTTTTACCACCAAGCTTCGGGATCTCTTTAAGATACCTAAGGATTTGGCCAAAGAAATCATTCGCAAGAGTTTGCCCTTGACGATTAATGAGTTGCTGTACGGTAGCGCTATGGCGATGCTCTTCAAACTTTACGCCACTCGGGGAACGGATGTCATGGCGGCGATGACTATACTGAGCACAAATTCTGATCTTTTCTTTATTATTTATAGCGGTATGACTGCCGCGACCTTTGTAGTAGTGTCTCAACCTTTAGGCGCCAATAGACTGGAGGAAGCCAGAGCCAACGGTTATCGCATGATAAAATTCAGCGCCTATATTTCATTCTTCTTCGCGACCCTAATGTATATATCGTCGTATATAGTTCCTGATTTTTACCGAGTAGCTCCCGAGGTAAAACATATGGCCGCGATATTTGTACGCATATACGCTGTCTTTTATCTGGTATATACGATTAATGTTCAATGTTTTTATACGATGAGATCGGGAGGCGACATCAAAAGCAGTATGATAATGGACTCAGGTTATTTTTGGCTGATAAATATTCCTATCGTAGCGCTCGCCGCCTACCTGACAGATTGGTCGATCTACGGTGTTTTCCTAATCGGACAATTAGTCGACATAATTAAAATGTTCTTAGCGCTCTACCTGGTTAAAAGGGAGCGCTGGGTCAAAAATGTGACAACTGCAGTTGATATTTCAGAGCTGGAGTATGAGGAGCAAGATTGATCCGCGATTATTGAACAAAGTTTTTTGAACTTAAGTTAAACAAGTACAGAGAGACTGCGGTCAGACCTACAATCACCTTTTAGTTAACCTTTGGGTTACTTCATTAAGACGGTAAAACCAGTTGGTATCAATTTGCGCTAACTGTTCTTTTGTCAAACGCGCTAACCAGTTATTTTTACTACTACCGGGAGTATTTATTCTGTAATCGGCTCCCAAGCCCAGCATATCTTGAACAGGACAGATGGTAAGTCCCGCGGAACTTTGCCAGAGAGTGCGTATTATAGTTCTAATGGCGGGGCTGTCTACACCGCCTTGCTTTCGGTCCTCATCCATTAATCCGAAATAATCTCTGACTAAAGCCCACTCAGCTTCAGAACAGTCTGCCAACCAACCCGACAGAGTATTGTTGTCATGTGTTCCTGAGAAAGCTACTAATTCATTAGTATAACTATGGGGCCGGTCACGAGAAACGAGATCCGGGTTGAAGGCGAATTGCAGAACCTTCATGCCGGGTAATCCGGTATCATTGAGGAACTTGCGCACAGCAGTTGTTATTTCACCCAGGTCTTCCGCAATAATCCTGGTACTCGGTAGATTTTGCAACAGAGGACCAAAAAGATCCATGGCAGGCCCTTTCTCCCACTGACCGTTTTCCGCCGTCGCGCTACCGGCAGGAATTGCCCAATAAGACTCAAAACCGCGGAAATGGTCTATTCGTACCACATCATAGATTTGCAATGAATAGCTTAGGAGACGATACCAATAGCTATAATCATCCTTAGCCATCTTGTTCCAGGCGTAAATCGGGTTGTTCCAGAGTTGTCCGGTAGTAGAAAAATAATCAGGAGGTACTCCTGAAACTCTAATGACATTTTTTCCTTCATCTAATTCAAAGAGTTCCGGTCTACTCCAGACGGCCGCGCTGTCGGTAGCGGTATAGAAGGGGATGTCACCGATAATATCAACACCAAGCTCATTGACTAGTTGTTTGCAGTGTTGCCATTGAGTAAAGAAAATATATTGTAAGTAACAATAAAAATAAAAGATGTCACATCTTTCACTGACAAAGTCATTAACCGCGTCCGGTTCAGCCATTTTTAAAGAGTACGGCCATTTCCACCACGGAGCGTAAGCGAAATGCCGCTTAATGGTCATGAAATTGGCATAGGGAATGAGCCAATACTCATTCTCTTCTATAAATTCTGACAACGCGCGCTGAGCGCTCTTATCAATCCTGGAATGGGCTCTGAGCAATAGATCCAATCTGGTTTTCCATAACCAGCCGTAGTCAATGCTATTTTGTTGTCCTGAATAATGAGCTGATAATAATTCTTCTGCAGTAAGTAACTCCTGACTTGCTAACTGATCGAGATCAATAAAATAAGGATTTCCGGCAAAACCGGAGAAACATTGGTAAGGTGAATTCTCGGCTCCCGTATGTCCCAAAGGCAAGATTTGCCAGTATCTAATCCCCGACTTAGTGAGAAGCTCGGCAAAGTTATAGGCTTCCTTGCCTATGGTTCCAATACCATAAGGACCCGGGAGAGAGAAAATTGGTAATAATGCGCCGCTAGCACGATCCATTTTGTCCTCGTTTGAATTATTATCTACGTAATTCTAACAGGGTGAACTTTCAAATGAAAGATGTTATTCTATATTAGCACTTGCAAATGAATTGTGGTGAACATAAGGAGAATAAAATATGAATCCCAGAAGGAGACCACAGGGAGGCCAAGACAGACGATATCGACAAGAAAGTCAACGTTATAATAAAAAGAAGCCGAACAAAGCCTATTATATAGTTGTAGGGCTTTCGCTAGTTTTAATTGTTGTATTTTCGTTACTGTTATTTTTAAAATTACGGGAGAATAAGCCTCAAGATACAGAGACAACTGAAGATACAGAGACAACTGAAGATACAGCTGATTTTACGGTTGATCATATTTCTATTGACGAGGACGACGAGGACAACGGATGGTCTGAAGATACTGAACTACCTTTGGTTGTGGAGACGGAGGATAGCGCGGAAGAAACTACGGAAATCCCCCAAATTGTAACTGAGACCGTGGCGCCTAGTCCTGAGACTACGGCGGTACCTGCATCTGAGCCTAGTCAGCAGTCCACGACAAAATCGCCTTCGTCTCCGGCTACTACTGACGCGCCCGCGGAAACTACAGAGCAAGCAGAACCCACTGAATCACCGGATGTAATTCAGCCCGTTAAGTTGCCCATAGGTTTTGGCCGTATTAGTGAAGAAAATGAGCCGTATTTGAATGACACTGCTTCTAACGATTCATATGAAGGCAGGTACTCGGGGACCATGCAGTATTCACAGAAGAATATTGATAAAATATCACATGGGAACGCGGTTAAGAGTAGGATTGATCAGTTAGTCTCTTTAAGCTCACAAGGGCACCAAGATGTATACGGTAAACTGACGGGCAACAAATTGTCTTTGACCAGCGATACTTATCCGCTGACTAATAGCGGTACTTTCTCCGCGACACTGGCGCCGGTAAACGGCGTTACTGAGATTAAAAACGTTCGTCCTTTAATGCAAGGCGCCACAGCTACAGTGAGAGTCTACTATTTAGCGGAGAAAATGATCTATTATGTCTATTCGGAATCCTATCAGGCCGATGGTCAGACTCTAGCCTGGTTTGAGATTAGCGCCGAACTATATCCGGATTAAGGTTAGGTCTTGAAACTAAATAAAAGACTTGTCAAGTAAGAATTAGAATTTTTGATAGCGATCTCAGAGTGATTCTTGTCGTGGAGGTTGACATTTTTTTCCGGCTTAGATAATATATTTAAGCCTTTTGCCTGAGTAGCTCAGTTGGCAGAGCAGCTGATTTGTAATCAGCAGGTCGTGAGTTCGAGTCTCTCCTCAGGCTCCATTTGTAAGCTCCGAATTGCTCAAATCCGGAGCTTTATTTTTTACAGTTTACTGCTATTGTTTAGTACCAGATCACAAGTGATCTGACTCATTGTTTTAGGGGAGATACTGAGTCCCTTGTCAATCCAAGACTGAATAATACCAATACAACCTGAAATGATGTAGTCTAAGGAGCTCGGATAAAATCCGTATTGAAT
>DUNL01000244.1 GCA_012839385.1 Clostridiaceae bacterium | reverse complement strand
GTCCTGCCTTTGGCAATGATGACCGCCTTTCCCTCATATCGTGCCGCCTCATTATCCGGAACTGCGGCGTCATCATCCACCGTGGCATCGTCATCCAAAGCAGCATTGTCTATTGCCGCAGCGTCTACGGTTGCGTAATCATCATCGATAGTTGCGTTGTCTGAGACTGTTGCAGTGTTTTCTATGCTGTCAGGAAGCGTTTTTTCATCCTTTTTCATCATAAAAAACCCCTTAACTAACGTATTTCATGCTTTGACCGGGTTTTATAGTTGCAAAACTGTTAATTGACAATTTGAATATAAATCACTGAAATATTATCGTGTCCTCCGTTGACATTGGCTTGATCGATCAGCTTGGCGCAGACGGTTCCAGGGTTTCGGCTGCTCCGCATTATGCGGGTGATATCCTCTTCATTTACCATGCCGTAAAGCCCGTCGCTGCACAAAAGGATCCTGTCTCCGGGCGCAACATCACAAACAAAATATTCGGGCAGAGCAGGGGCATTCATGCCGACAAACCGTGTAAGCCGTGAGCTCGAAGGGTGGTTGTTGGCAGCGTTTTTGGCCAGCTCTCCGTTTTTAACAAGAAGTGCGGCAATATTATGGTCCTCTGTAATCTGCTTCAGCGTTCTTTTATATTTTGGCAGCAGGTAGCCGCGGCTGTCACCCAGGTTTGTAAATATTGCTTTGTCTTTATAAAGCCATATGCCGCAAAATGTTGCCCCAAAACTGATATGCGACCCCGTGTTTGCGGCATTGAAAAGTTCGTCACTGATCCTGCGGATGGTTTCCGCAAAAGCATTTCCGGCCGCATCGGGAGTTTCTTCATTCAGCGAAAAACGCATCATAACCGGAATGGATTCCCTGACATAGACTGAAGCTCTTGCTCCCTCTTCAAGCCCGCCCATCCCGTCGGATACGGCAAATATCCCTATGTCGGGACAGAAGATGACCTCGTCCTGATTGCTGTCTCTAAGCCTGCCGGTGTTTTTTTCTCCGGCATAACGAAAACAATAGGAAAAGTTCGGTGTTTTATGTTTCATCAAATAACGCCTCTAACGGTTTTTTTAACTTCATCAGGCAGCGCCGCGACGATCTGCTGCTTCAACTCACGGGCAGATTGGATGCCGATATCGGGAGTTTCGACCAACGCCTTATCAATAACGGCTGCAAGTTTCTCAGGTATCTGCGGATCCCGCTGTCTGATCGGAACCGCCTTTTCCGTATACATGGCCAACCAGATATCCTTGCCTTTTATCTCCTTGGGAATATTGGCAGTGAGCATATAATAATAGCTGGCGGCTGCCGCCCAAACGTCCACATCCGGTTTGGCATATTTAAAATTCGCGATCTGCTTGCGCGGCTGGAATACCGGTGTCCCTGAAACTGTGCCCGTACGGGTATGTTTGGAAAGCCCTGCCGTCTCAAAGCCTTTGGCCAGACCGAAATCGGCGACCTTTGCTGCGGGATAGGTGCTATTGTCCGCCAAAAAAATGTTGGCAGGCTTAAAATCGCGGTGAACAACGCCCCTGGAATCCCGGGTCCGCCAGCCGCATTTTACGCTGACGTTCGCATGGTGTGCATACTCCAGCCCGTCCAGTGCCTGCAGGACGATGAAGGTCGCAATGTCTAAGGGCAATTTGCTCCCGTACCTTTCCATGTATTTATCCACGCTGCCGCCTTCGCACAATTCCATCAAAATATAGAATACGCCGTTTTGGCAACCTGTTTTAAAAACTTTGATGACATTTTTATGGTCAAGGGCTTCTCCAAGCATGGCTTCGCGCAGGAATGTATCTTTAGCAAGCTTATTTGCCGCCACCTCCGGCAGCATGGTTTTCAGGGCATATTGCCTGCCTGTTTTTTCATCCTGCACCAGCCAGACAGCGCCCATTCCGCCCGCACCCAGTTTCCTTACCTTGCGGAACCCTTTGATTGTTGCAGGCCCATGATCCTTTTGGGATCGCTGCCCGAGAATACCGCCCAGAGCCTGTACCAAAATTTCCTGCAATACCTTGCCTTGGTCCCTGGCGCATTGGGGACAAAGGTTATTATCCGGGTCCTGGGGTGTAAATATCGCGCCGCAGCCCGGGCACTTTTTCCGGGAAGCTGCCTGCCGAATTTCTTCTTCGGCTTTATCTGCTGCTTGTTTGAGCTTTCTTTCCAGGTCGGCGGCCATTGCTTCCGCTTCCTGCTGCAAATGGCAAGCCTCACAAATTGCTTCACCTTTTCTGTTCACATAGCTTTGCGGTGCATCATCATCTATGGTTCGGCCATCCAGGGAGGCCCTGTCATCCGGCAGCTCTTCGCCGCAGTTTGCACAGCGTTTGGCTAAAACTGTATGCAGGAGAATCTCGCAGTGTTTGCCCAGTCCAAGCCGGTCGCCATCATGCAGCTCGAATTCCTCGTGGTATTCCTTTTGCGCATCCTCGACAGATACGGAACGCTCACGCTGTCCGATAATTTTTCCGTTCAGGTAGGTTCCGTTAAGACTTCCGAAATCTCGCGCCGTAACATCCGGCGGAGTTACCTCCAACATGCAGTGATAACGGGATACGGATTTGTCGGGGAGGACAATTGTACAATCATCCTGCCTGCCAATAAATAGCTGCTCCTTGCTGTCGTAAATGAATTCCTTTCCTGCAAGTTCTCCTTTAGTAACTTTCAAAATAATCTTTGATGGCATGACCCTGCTCCTCCTATTTATGAATCCTTACAATTTCTTCGATCATCCTATCCAAAAGCGAGATGGTGTTTTCCCTTGTTCCCGCGGATAAACTCACCCACAGCTCGTTAAAAACCATCTGAAATTCATGGATCATGCTCATCTGATTGGAATAAATGAGCATAGGCTGTGCCCATGTAATAGTCTTCATCTGTTCTGCCTCGTCAGCCTCCGCTGTATTCTGGAATCTAATCCAAATATACCGTAACATAACAACCTTGTCGATTTTAATTTACCCTGAAATCGGCAAGTAAATAGCTTCACAGCGGTCAACAGTACCTGAATCCGTATTAATAACCAGATGTGTCCAAATATCCTAATCACATT
>DUNL01000264.1 GCA_012839385.1 Clostridiaceae bacterium | reverse complement strand
AGCTCCTCACCGGCAGTAGCGTCAACTTTACTGATCTCAGTCACTGTAAGCTCATTCTTCATCGCGACTTTGTTCACAACACCGTGCTTGTTGTCAACGGTGAACTCTACATCTTGGGCTAGAGTATAACCTAGGGGCGCGAGATCCTCGGTCAAAATATAGGTCTTGCCTTGGTGGAGGCCTTTGATCACATGCGGTTTGTCGGTAGAAGTCCAGCTCTCTACCACTTCTCCGGACTCTTTCTCTTTCACCGTGAGCTTTGCTCCGGGTAGCTCCTCACCGGCAGTAGCGTCAACTTTACTGATCTCAGTCACTGTAAGCTCATTCTTCATCGCGACTTTGTTCACAACACCGTGCTTGTTATCAACGGTGAACTCCACATCTTGTGCCAGAGTATAACCTAGGGGCGCGAGATCCTCGGTCAGAATATAGGTCTTGCCTTGGTGTAAGCCTTTGATCACATGTGGTTTGTCGGTAGAAGTCCAGCTCTCTACTACTTCTCCGGACTCTTTCTCTTTCACCGTGAGCTTTGCTCCGGGGAGCTCCTCGCCGGTAGTAGCGTCAACTTTACTTATCTCAGTGGCTGTTAAGTCATTTGAAATAGTAAGTTCTTGGACAAGTACAGCTTTTCCGGAGTTATCTCCTTGTAGCAAAATTTTTCTTTCCTCGGATTTAACATATCCGTTGGGCGCTTGAGACTCAACTACTATATAGCTTCCTTGAGGTAAGGGTTGTGATTCAGCTATACCGTTACTATCGGTTGTAAGAGTAGCGACTACTTTATTTGCTGCTTTAATAGCAAAATTAACACCGGACAGAGATTGACCGCTCTCATCTGTTTTTATGATTCTAATTTTTACCTGCTGTAAAGCATTCTTGATAGGCTTATTGTAATGAACAGCATTTGTAGCGCCACCCTTAATGATTATCTGCCTAGGTTGGGGATCGAGGGCATATCTTGTAGGCGCCTTCGTCTCATACAAAGTATAAGTGCCGGCTGCAAAATTTCTTGATGTATACTCACCGGAAGTCATGGAAAAAGTCAAAACAGTCTTACCGTTCTTGTCCTGTAATTTAAACTCCGCTCCCGGAAGACGCGCGCCGAAATTATCCGTTTTAGCAAGCCTAAAATTACCTGTTGCTTGTATAGAATCCAATCTGAGTTTGGCTTCTTTAGGATTTAAAATCGCGGGTGTAATGATACCTTGTCTCCACACGCCATCAGGTTTAGTAGCAAAATAATATAAGGATGTCCCTCGATACGGATATAGTCTTTTGAGAGAAATTGTACCTCCGGCATAATCTTGAGCAGCAGTAACGACCAATTTGTTACCGGATATTTTAGCAGTTAATCCTTTAGGAATGTCTGTTATTGTATATTCACTCAGCACGTTGTTAGTATCTTCAATTGTCATGGTAGAACCAACGGTAACTTTTTGTGTGGAGCCGTTAAAGCTAGGGTTAACCTTGATATAAGAATTAATCTTCTTGTTAATGGTAGCTTTCCACTTGTTATAGGCGGTCATAGAAACACCCGGTCCATTGATGGTTAACAATTTCATGTCCGAGGCCTGCTCACAAATATATATTTTTGTATAGAGCGCGTCAGCCTTGGTTTTACTCGATAGTTCCCAGCCATATACCGCGATCAGCTCGATGTTTCTTTGCTTACTATCGTTTAGTTTATGCAAGTTCGCGGGAATATTTGTCCAGCTGGCGCTACCCTTACCATAATCTATGCCATCTTCACTTATAACTTGTGGAGTTACACAATAGCCGGTTTTTTTGTCCATCATAAAACGTGTCAAAGGATTAGTTATTTTTTCGCCGGCTTTATACATACCTGCGGACAACGTAAAAGAAAATTCATAATCAGGGTCTCTATCTTTATTACATATTGCCGCTGAGACAGTTGTCCCAAAAGCAATTACCAAAATTAACAAGATTAGCGCCGCGCTTAAAAACTTATTTTTTTTCATACTAGCTCCTAACTTTAATTTTTTTGTAAAAAGCCTTTCGTAGCTTCTATACCAAGATTATGAAAGATAATTTGACTGGAAAGATAAAAGTAATAGAGCAATTGGATACATTTAACGACAGTTGCCGACCCTCTCAACTGAACGGATATATTATCCCGCTTGGCCTATAGTAATAAAAGAAATGCCGTCAAGATTCTACGACCCTGAAGGACATTAATATACAAGTGGTTTTAGTTTTCACACTATTATGTTTTACCTAATATTTACACCAACCTAACCGTGTTATTAACATAATTTCCTAAGCTAAATTATGGAGCGGAGTCGCTCCCTTGAGTTATTTTTTATTTGGAGGAAAACATGAAAAAAACTAAATTCCTAATCATTATGATTCTTGTACTGGCACTATTTGCCGGTCTAGTTGCTTGTGGTAAAGACGCCGAAGAAGCTGAGCCGGACAAACCAGTAGAAGAAGAAACTGAGGCTCCTGTAGAAGAAGAAACAGATGCTCCTGAGGAAGAAGAAGATGCTCCTGAGGAAGAAGAAGAGGATGCCCCTGAGGAAGAAGAAGAGGATGCTCCTGAAGCCGGCGGGCTGACCGGAGAACTACACATCTATTCACGTGACGCTTCATCCGGTACCAGAGGTGCTTTCGAAGAGTTAGTAGGTTTTGAAGGTGAACTCACCGACAACGCTATCATTACAGAGTCAAATGGTGACATGGCAGCTAAAGTAGGAGCAGATAATCTCGCTATCGGTTATGTCTCTCTAACCACAGATTTTGAAGCCAACAATCTCAAAAAAGTTAATTACGAAGGTGTTGAGCCTACTGAAGAAAACGTTCTGAGCGAAGAATATAAGCTTGCTCGTCCATTCAATTACGTAACCCGCGCTGAAGGTGACTTCGGTGATGAGAAGAAAGAGCAACTCGTTGCAGCTTTCATCGCTTTCTTAACAGAAAGTACCGAGGGAGCAAATGCTATTAGCTCTGCCGGTGGTATTGTTGACGTAGAGAGCAAAAAAGCCTGGGATGAGCTGAAAGCTGACCACCCGATCGTTGATGAAGATAATAGTGCGATTGAGCTTGTGACAGTCGGTTCAACCTCTGTTGAAAAAGCTATCCGTGCCGCTCTAGAGTCCTTCCAGCCAATGGCAGGTAACTTTACTTTCAAAATGAGTCACGCTGGTTCAGGTGAAGGTCCGGCAGGAACAATCGGTGAAGAAAAAGATTCAGCCAAGAAGGGTGATATCGGTTTTGCCTCTCGTCCTTTCAAAGATACTGAAGAAGTTAGCCTCGGCATGAGCAGCGGTACATTCTGCCTCGACGCAGTCGTTGTTTGTGTAGAGATGAACAATCCTGTTGAGAATCTGACCAATGATAACGTAGCCGCTATCTTCAAGGGTGAAGTAGCTAACTGGGAAGATCTAGATTAAAGCTTTTAGAACTTTGCTTTGATGGAATTTGGCGACAGAAAATGGATAATGATAATAAGGTAACAAATACAAAATTAAAATCGTTCCATAGTCGCAAATTGTGGCAAGATAAAATAATAAAGAGGATCTTTCAGGGCAGTGCAGTATTGGCTGCCCTGATGATCGTCTTTATCTGCTACTTTGTGATTTCACGTGGCGTACAGCCCTTTTTGTCCTCTTACGGGGCTGACCAGCAATCTCTCATTTCTTTTATCGCGGGAAACAGATGGCGTCCGGACATTAGCCCACCAGTTTACGGAGTAGGCTTTATAATCATTAATACATTGCTTACTTCTATAGGAGCTGCTATTATTTCCTTCCCCATATCTGTATTAACAGCTCTTTTTATTGCCAAGATAGCGCCCGCTAAAGTGCGTATTGTTCTTACTACAATAGTTGAGTTGCTAGCCGCTATCCCATCAATAGTGTATGGTGTTTTCGCGGCAGGCGCGATTACCGGAATTGTAGATGATATAGGTGGATTTTTTGGCATCAGTACCTTTGGTGGCAACTCAACGTTAGCAGTTATATTACTATTGGCCATTATGATCTTCCCCACGATCACTTCCTTATCTTTAGTGGCAATCAGAGCCGTAGATTACAACCTGGAGCTGGGATCTATAGCTTTAGGCGCTTCACATATGGAAACAAATTTTAAAGTAGTTCTGACGTCAGCAAAGTCAGGTATTTTCGCGGGACTGGCGCTTGGATTGGGTAGGGCTTTTGGTGAAGCCACCGCTGTGTCTATGGTAGCAGGTAATCGTATGATTGGTCCGACCTGGCATCCTTTTGAAATCACTCGAACTTTGACTACTACAATTTTAACCGGTATGCATGAAACATCACCTGGCCTTGATTATGATATGCGCTTCTCAGTCGGAATTATTCTCTTGATCGTAATACTTATCACCAATCTTACAATCCAGTTAATAAAGAAGAAGATTGGGGGTGTATCGCATGAATAAAGCCAGACGTAGGAAAGACCTGGTCAGAACTCTAATCACCTGGATTTCTTCAGCGCTAGCTGTATTCGTACTCTTTTCAATTTTTGTCTTTGTTTTTAAACGTGGCGCGAAGACTTTCAGCTGGTCAATGCTGAAAGATGATTATTGGTCTAAAAACTATCTTGTCGCTTTTAAAGATGCTACGGCCAACGACTTTACTCCTATCAAATCGGACAATGAAGATGAACATTTCAGCAAGAAATTTGGTTTTTCATTGGTTGATGACATAGATAAGGAGAACAATCGGTTGATGGTGATAACGTCAATGTCAGCCATGTCTCCTTTGCACGAAGGTACTATCACCACGGCCGGAGTCGATAAAGGCAAAGTTACACCTGTGCCGATTGATGCCAGAATTAGACGCATAGACTATATAGACAACGAAGGCAATACTAAAAGTACCGGTCTCTTAGGTCAGGATCACACGGCTGAGGAGGCCATAAAACGTCTAGAAACTGAAGCTAACGCCATTAAGGAAATATATTATCAGACAGCGGGTGGCGGTATTCGGGGTTCAATCATTAGTACCTTGATGCTTATTGGACTAACCTTGCTCTTTTCACTACCTTTGGGCATCTCGGCGGCTATTTATTTACATGAGATCGCGCCTCGCAACAAAATAACTGACTTGATTCGAGCGGCAGTTGAAATGCTGGCCGGAGTTCCATCAATTATTTTTGGTTTGATGGGTGTTTCAATGCTCTTCAGAATCACAAATCTCTTTGGTATAACTACGCAAAGCGTTCTACTGGGCTCGTTCACCATGACTGTTATGTTATTGCCGCTGATAATGCGACAAACTGAAGAAGCCTTGATTGTAGTACCTGATAGCTTACGAATGGCCAGCCTATCTCTCGGCGCTTCCACAACCCAAACAATTTTTAGAGTAATACTGCCAAATGCCCTACCGGGTATTTTAAGTGCGACTTTGCTATCTATGAGTCGAATAATAGGTGAATCGGCAGCACTGATCTTCACCATGGGAACAGCTATTTCAGACTATCCTAGGGTCTCACAGGGCGCTACTACCTTGGCAGTCCACATCTGGTCGGTAATGGCGGGTGAACAACCTAACTTTGAGCTCGCCACAGCCATCTCTCTTTTGATCTTGGCTTTGGTATTGGTATTGAATCTAACGGTCAAGCTTTTGACCCATCGTATAAATAGAAAATGGCAGGTATAAGATGCTAGCTTTTAAAGTTGACAATATAAATCTCTGGTATGACGACAATCAGGCTCTGATTGATGTTTCATTAGATGTGCCTAAGAATAAGGTCACAGCGCTTATTGGGCCTTCCGGCTGTGGAAAATCTACTCTGTTACGTTGCTTTAACAGAACGAATGATCTCATACCTAACTGCAGGATTACAGGTAATATCTATAATGATGAAGGTGTAGAAATACGTGACCCATCGGTAGACGTTGTTAAGCTCCGCACTGAAGTAGGCATGGTCTTCCAAAGCCCGAACCCATTCCCGATGAGTATATTTGATAATGTCGCCTATGGACTGCGTTGCCAAGGAATTAAAGACAAGAAAAAACTTGGCGCCGTTGTAGAAAAATCTTTGCGACAAGCTGCGCTCTGGGATGAAATAAAAGATGATTTACAGCGTAACGCGCTTAAACTCTCAGGCGGACAGCAACAAAGACTCTGTATTGCCAGGGCTATCGCGCTGGAGCCTAGAGTATTGCTGATGGATGAACCTACTTCCGCTTTGGATCCAATAGCTACCGCTAAGATTGAAGACCTAATGCAAGCTCTTAAAAAGATGTACACAATTATTATAGTCACTCACTCCATGAGTCAAGCAGCCAGAATTAGTGACAAAACCGCTTTTTTCCTTTTAGGTGAGTTAATCGAGTCCGGTCCCACGGCAGAGATTTTCCAAATGCCCAAGGACAAACGAACAGAAGACTATATTTCCGGCAAATTCGGTTAATGTTTCTGCTACAATATAGAAAAGACAGTATTCCTAAAGACGAGGTATCAACATGACGTCAAGACAAGAATTTCAAAATGAGATTCGCTATTTACACGAACAGATTATTCGCATGGGAGCCGCAGCAGAAAGAGCTCTAACGCTAGCCACTGACGCTCTCTTCACCGCAGATAGTGAATTAGCTAAACAGGTAATTAAAGACGATGACCTAATAGATGAACAAGAACGTGAGATCGACAGACAATGTGTTAGGCTAATCGCCCTACAACAGCCTGTGGCTAGAGATTTACGAGATGTAACTTCTAATTTAAAACTAATTACCGATTTAGAAAGAATTGCCGACCACGCCGTAGAAATCTCCAAGCATGCTCTACATCTACATAAATTAGGAAATGCAGCGACTATTCCCCCTGATCTTATGAGACTTGCTGAGCTCACACGCCAGATTCTACGCGCCGCGCTTGATTCTTATGTAGCGCGGGATAAGACAAAGGCCGCTTTGACAATTCAGATGGAGCAACCAATCTATGAGATATATACGAAGTTGTTCTATAATATAATTGACCAAATGAAAGATAGGCCGGAAGCATTGAAGGTATTGGCCGAGTTGCTTTTGGTCTGTAAGAACTTTGAGAGAGCGGCAGCCCATTCACAGAATGTGGCAGAGTGGGTTATTTACTATATAGACGGTCGCCATGCTGCCTATTATTTAGAAGAGGAGAGCCTGTTCGAAGAATATAGTGATAGTGATGATGTCTAAACCTAAAATATTGATAGTTGAAGACGACGCTGTTATAGCTGAACTAGTTGAATATAATCTTAAGACTGAAGACTACGACACTCAAGTATTTAGTAGCGGTCAGGAATTGTTTCAAGCTCTGGACAACGGAAATTTTGAAGTAATGCTCTTTATTTTGGATATAATGTTGCCCGGAATGGATGGTTTCGCTATCTGTACACGCCTACGAAGTATGCCTGAATATGAAACCACCCCCATTCTTATGCTTACGGCCAGAGGGGCGGAACAAGATAAAGTAAAGGGTCTTGATTTAGGTGCTGACGATTATTTGACTAAACCTTTCGGTATTCGTGAGTTCTTATCTCGGGTCAAAGCTCTCTTACGTCGCTCTTATATCAAACGGAAGGAATTAGAATCCGTTACAGATGATGTCTTAGCTGTACCAACATCGGATGGCCAAAGCAGAACCGATCTGCTAGTTTATGATAAGGTACTGCTGGACGATGCCAGACATCAGGTCTATAAAGATGGCGAACCTGTAACTATGACTAATAGAGAGTACGAACTGCTAAAATTCCTGATGCAAAATCGTGGCATAGCCTATAGCCGTGACGACTTACTCAATCATGTCTGGGGCTACGATTTCGCGGGCGAAACAAGAACTGTTGATGTCCACATCAGACAACTTAGGCGCAAAATCGAAGATGACAGCGCCAATCCTGTGTATATTGAGACAGTCCGTGGTCGAGGCTATCGTTTCGTCGACGACAAATGAGAAAAAGATTAATTACGCTAATTGTTGTTGTTGTGCTTGCCGCTATTCTTATAACCGGCGGTGTAGGCTTCATGCAATTACGTAAGGTTAACCAGGCGGCCGAAAAACAATATCTAGCCGCTGCCGCTGCCTCTTTCACCAAGAATATTAATAACGGGATTTCTTATGCGAACGCGTTCGCGGATATTAAAGACGCCTTTGCCAAAAAACAGAATAAAACCGCTACAGCGCAAAAACAGGCCTCTGACAGTGAGACCATGTATTTACGGGCAACTATTATTTCTTCTACCGGAGAAGTGATCTATGATAGCCAGGGTAATATAGAAAGTCTGGATAATCATTCAAATCGCGAAGAAATACGTTTAGCTATCAAGAGCAAAGACAGCGCTTCTTCCATAAGGAGAAGCGATACTCTGGATCAGGATCTTTTGTACTATGCCCTATACAATAAAGCTCAAAATAATGTCGTTCGTTTAGCATCTCCCCTATCTTCGCTACAGTCTACTTTACTAAATTTTGCCTCTGTTATTTTCGTTGTTATGGTTTTCGCGGCTTTACTTCTGATAATGATCGCTCTGACAAATTTGCGTAAAATTACCAAGCCCTTACATCAGCTGGAAGAAACCGCAATTCTTCTACGTCAGGGAGATTACGACGCCAGAATACCTGACGTTCATTTGGATACCAGTGATCTGCGAGAACTCTCACTGGCCTTCAATGAAATGGCCCATGCCTGGCAAGACAGCCATCGTAAACAAGAAGAATATTCCGCTCACCTTAGCGCCGTATTAAATAGTATCCAGGACCTGATCGTGGTAGTTGACGAATTTAACTGGGTAATATCACTAAACCAAAGAGCGTTATCAACATTCGGGCGCTCTCTGCAACCCTCAGAATCTTCTTGCCCTCTTATTCTCTTGACCCAAGACTCTCGAGTTGAAGATCTGGTAGAAAAATCTCGTCTCAATAATAAGAGTGTTAAAACCCATATGTCACTGCGCATACCTCATGGTTCACGTAGATATAGGATTGTAGCTTCACCCGTACAGATCAAACCAGCCACAGGCATAGTTGTTCTGAGCTTTACGGACATTACCGATACTTACCAAGCTGAGGAGATGCGATCTGAATTTGTGGCCAATGTCACACACGAATTAAGAACCCCTCTTACTTCTATACGTGGTTTTATTGAAACTTTGCGCAGTAAAGAAAATATTGATCCGGCAACAGTAAAACACTTTATCAATATCATAGATATCGAAGCTGAACGTTTGGAAGACCTGATCAACGATATTCTTTTCTTGTCATCTATTGAAAATGAATCTCCAGACCGCAATAACATTGAGTTTGATCTCAATGAACTGGTTGATGAAGTGGTAGTTTTCTTGGATGACTATGCTCATGACAATAAAATCTGTCTCATTCCTGAAATAGAAGACACAATACTTATGGTCAAGGCAGATCGTGATCGCATTAAACAAATTTTTATTAATCTGATTGATAACGCAATCAAGTACAATGAAGAAGGCGGCAAAGTTTGGATCAATGTTCAGGATGCTTTGACAATAGAAGCTGATCAGACAGATTCAGACGTCGCTGAAATCGCCTATACTCACACCGGCAGAAACTCTACAGATAGCCTGCGCATGATAGTGTTGACAGTAAGAGATGATGGTATCGGGATACCGGCCTCTCAGCAGGAACGAATCTTCGAAAGATTCTATCGTGTTGAACGCAGCCGCACTCGTGAAATGGGGGGAACCGGACTGGGACTGTCTATTGTTAAACATATTGCCAGGTCATATCATGGTTATGCTACTGTTGATAGTACACCGGGACAAGGAACAACATTCCGTGTCTATTTGAAGATTGGCCTTTAAGAAGTAGCGTTCGAAAACTTTTTTTCTCATTATTTCTCTTAATAATTTTGTTACTAAGTCTAATTAATCAGGATTTTCGTAGCAAGATTAAAATAAATTATCAAGCCTAAAGCATCGACTATCGTTGTAATCATAGGGGACGCCATGATTGCCGGATCCAGTCCAATCTTCTTGGCCATCATGGGCATAATTGCTCCGCATATTTTAGCAAAGATAACTATTAAAACCAGGGAAAAAGAAACCGTTAACGAAAGGATTATATTATGTCCGTAGGTAAGGTAAATGCGAAAAAAGTTTACCGCTGATAAAACCAGGCCAGCGATAACTCCGATTCTAAACTCTTTCCACAATACTTTTGGTAGATCACGAAATTGAATCTCATCTAAAACCATACTGCGAATTACAATAACACTACTTTGCGCGCCCGCGTTGCCACCGGTATCGGTTAACATTGGAACGAACGACACAAGGATAGGCAAAGCTAAGAAGGCATGCTCATAATGTTGTAAAATCATACCGTTTAACATGCCGCTAACCATGAGAACCAATAACCAGACCATACGGTGACTTGCCAGAGACCAAGTTGAAGTTTTCATATATGGTCTCTCTGAAGGACGCAGACCGGCCATCAATTCCATATCCTCCGTAGTTTCCTTGCGCACTACATCTAAGACGTCATCAAAGGTAACTATGCCAACTAGACGGTTTTCCTTATCGACCACAGGTAGAGAAATTAAATCATAATCTGTAAAGATATTGGCGACTTCTTCCTGGTCAGTATCTACTTCCACATAGATAACATTTTCTTCCATAACCTCGCTTACCAACTGCTCATCACCGGCAATAAGCAACTGGCGCACAGATACTACACCTATTAATCTACGTGTAGGATCTGTAATATAGCAGGTATAGATTGTCTCTCGATCCGCTCCATGGGTACGGATAAATTTGATGGCCTCAAGAACTGTATATGATGGGCGCAACATAACATACTCTGATGTCATGATGCTGCCTGCTGAGTCCTCAGCATATTTCATATAATGGTTTAAAATCTTTCTAGTATCCGGTGTAGCTAAACTAAGTACTCTGTTGACAGCATTAGCAGGGAGTTCTTCCAGAAAGTCCACAGCATCATCTGTATACAGTTCTTCAATAATGTCAGATACTTCCTGGTCGGAAAAACCGGAAACCAAACTCTGGCGCTGATCACTATCTAACATACTGAATACTTCAGCAGCTTGAGGTTTGGGTAACAATCGAAATACAATAGCCGCCTTATAAGGATTAAGTTCTTCAAGAAATTCCGCCACATCGGCCTCGTGTAACGCGGCTAATTTTGTCTTTAGATTGCGATAATCGCGATTTTCGAGCATTTCAAGCAGTTCGTCAAAAATTGCCTGTTCAATCATGCCTTACCTCCACCTGGGGAGAGTAACAGGATGATTATTCTATTTATGCGCAAATCTAAAAATAGATCAGAAAATATCTGTTAGGCCAAGAATGTGGAGAATGCAAAGGGGGTGACGTTTTTAGCTCTATAAAACGCATAAAGGGAAGAGCCCTTCTAATTTACGCTTACTCCACGATCGATACTCATCTGATTCAGGTTTACTGCATAAATGAACATCCATCAGAACTCTCTCCCTTCAACTAAAACTCTTTACAACCGTGTACCAGAATATCATAAAGAAAATAATAGCTCAAACATGAAATTGTAAAAAATATCTGTTGCGAATAAGCACTTTCTGTTAACGTTAAAGCTTGGGAAAATCAATAATAAATATCCCAGACAGCAAGCCTTCAACTGTTACAGATTTTGCTTAATCGGCTTCTATCAAGTATTCTAAGCTAAAATCAGCTTTCGGCCCCCAATACTTCCAGCAACCGCTGTAATTCATCTAAAGTCTTATAGCGAATGGTAATAGAGCCTCTGCCGTTATCATAAGTAAAACGAACTTTTGTTCCCAATATTTTAGATAACTTTTCTTCCGTAGACTTGATGCTGAGCATCTCAGCCTCATTAACTTTCTTTTTTGATGGTCGCGGAAGCAGTAAACGTTGTACTGCTCTTTCTACTTCACGTACTGACAATCCGTTTTGTATTGTACGCTCCGCCAGCGATAATTGCGCTTCTTCGGTCTCAAGTGCCAGCAAGGCTCTGGCATGACCGGCCGATAAATCTCCTATCCTCACAAAGTCTTGAATTTTTCGCGGTAATCTTAACAAGCGCAAAGTGTTAGTAACAGCAGATCTGCTACGTCCTATGTCCACAGCCAATTCTTCTTGTGTCATGCCAAATTCATCCAACAATTTTTGCAATGCCTGTGCTTCCTCAATTTGGTTCAGATCCTCCCTATTGATATTTTCTATCAGGGCGATCCTTTGAATTTCTTTTGCGCTTAGTTGACGCACTATAACAGGAACTTCTTTCAGATCAGCCATCCTGGCCGCCCGCCAGCGCCTCTCTCCCGCTACAATAATATAACCTTGGCCATCAGGATTAGCCGTCACAAGTAAAGGCTGAACTATGCCGTTTTCACGAATAGATTCCGCAAGTTCTTGTAGGCGCTCCTGATCAAAATCTTGGCGCGGTTGTTCCTGATTTGGGCTAAGATCATTAATTCGCACACTTTTCACTTGTTCCAGAACCATGTCTGTAGCTGAAGTAATCGCATCTGTTCCTAACAAGGCATTAAGACCTCGTCCTAACCCTCTAGCGGTGGTTTTTTTAGTTACAGACGGTTTTGTTTTTTTCGTTATATCTTCTTTTTTTGCCATATTTAACTCCAACAATTATTTCATACGTATAATTTCCTTGGCCAATGCGTCATATGCTCTAGCCCCTCGTGACCATTTGTCATAGGCCAAAATTGGTCTACCGTAACTAGGCGCCTCACTTAGTCTAACATTGCGAGGAATTACAGTCTTAAACACCTGATTCGGAAAATGCTTTCTGACCTCAGCCTCTACCTGATGAGCTAATTGTGTTCTGGTATCAAACATAGTAATTACAATGCCCAATATCTCAAGATTCGGATTACTACTAAGCTTGATTCTGTTAAAGGTGCCAATCAGAAGCTCCAGGCCTTCTAACGCATAGTATTCGGCCTGTATAGGTATAAGTATGCTGTTGGAGGCACTGAGAGCGTTGACTGTCATAAGCCCAAGGGAAGGAGGACAATCAACAATTATATAGTCATATTCATCAACTATGGTCTTGATAGCCTCTGATAGTACCAATTCACGCTCTATCAGGGATACTAATTCAATTTCAGCCCCTATCAAATCAATATTGGCGGGACAAAGTGACAAGTTACGATACTCTGTCTCCAGAATTGCCTCATGTAAGGGCAATTGATTAACCATAACCTCATAGATGGTTTTACTCTGCTCTTTCTTAGAGAAGCCCAGTCCGGAAGTAGCGTTAGCCTGCGGGTCAGCATCAATTAGCAGGGTTTTTTGCATCCTTTTTCCTAAATAGGCCGCTAAATTAACCGCAGTAGTTGTTTTTCCCACACCACCCTTCTGGTTTACAACAGAAATAACATTACCCATAGCAACCTCCTGATTGTCATGAACATATTAACACAGCAATCGTCCTATTTTTAGAGTAATATCTCAAACTTAATTAAGCACCGCTTAAACAAAGACAATGTTTCACGTGAAACATATAGAAAACCCTCGCACGCTAATAGGGTAACGACCTTATATGTTTCACATGAAACATATAAGGTCGTTACCAAAAACTCATGTCCAACAAGCTCTTTACAATATAAACATGTTATAATTGTATTAGTGCTTGTGATTAAACGTCCGTATTCGCATAGATAGCATTCGTTCTAATAAAGTCACGCCTTGGCTCAACCTTATCACCCATTAATAAGGTAAAGATCTCATCAGCAGCCTGCGCGTCTCCAACGGTAACCTGCTTAAGATAACGAGTCTCCGGATTCATTGTAGTTTCCCACAACTGGTCAGGATTCATTTCACCTAAGCCCTTAAAACGCTGAATCTTAAAATTTGACCAGCCGGTTTTTTCTTTAATAGAGTCAACATCTCCTTCTTCGTAGGCGTAGTAACTTTCGTTGCCCTTATAAACTCTATACAAAGGAGGAACCGCTATGTAAACATGTCCGGCTTCAACCAAAGGCCTCATATAGCGGAAGAAAAAAGTTAGAAGTAAAGTTCTGATATGGGCGCCGTCAACATCAGCATCCGCCATCAGTATGACTTTATGATAGCGAAGTTTATCCAGATCAAACTCATTTCCAATTCCCGCTCCTAGTGACATTACAACTGGCATCAACTTCTCATTATCCAGGACTTTGTCAACTCTTGCCTTTTCTACATTTAGCATTTTGCCCCAAAGTGGCAAGATCGCTTGATATTTTCTTTCTCGACCATTTTTAGCGGTTCCACCGGCGGAGTCTCCCTCAACAATGAAAACTTCACAGAAAGTAGGATCTTTTTCTGAGCAATCTGCTAATTTACCAGGTAAAGCATTGGACTCAAGGACACTTGCTCTGCGGGTCAGGTTCCTGGCCTTGCGAGCGGCTTCACTGGCTCTAGCGGCTGATAGAGATTTCTCCACAATAATACGAGCTGTTTGGGGGTTCTCTTCCAAATAAATAGCGAGTTTTTCGTTTACTGCGGATTCAACTATAGTTCTAATTTCAGCATTGCCTAGCCTGGACTTGGTCTGACCCTCAAATTGCGGCTCTGAAAGTTTTACGCTAACAATCGCGGCCATGCCTTCTCTGATATCTTCACCGGCCAGATTTTTGTCATTTTCCTTAAGAAAATTATACTTGCGGGCGTAGTCATTAATCGTTTTGGTGACAGCAGAACGAAATCCGGTTAAATGTGTTCCTCCTTCAATAGTGGCAATATTATTAGCATATGAATATACATTTTCAGAATAGCTGTCATTGTATTGAATCGCTACTTCAACAAAAGTGTCTTTGTCTGTCTCACAAAAATATATGGGTTCTTTATACAGGGAGTTCTTGTGTTTATTCAAGTATTCTACAAAAGATATAATGCCTCCCTCATAGTATAAAATTTTTTTAACTTGCGGCTCATAACGCTTATCAATGAGGACGATTTTAACACCTCGGTTTAGGAAAGCCATTTCACGATAACGAGTGATCATCAAATCAAAATCAATTGTATCTTCCGGAAAAACTTGCGGATCCGGTTTAAATTTAGTAATTGTACCGGTCTTAGCGGTACTGCCCATTATTGTCAGCGGTTTCGTTGTAACTCCACGCTCAAAATATATTTTATGTGACTTTCCGTCGCGATTGACAGTAACTTCCATCCAGGAAGAAAGAGCGTTTACAACCGCTGCCCCTACTCCATGTAGACCTCCGGATACAGAGTAAGCGCCTCCTCCAAACTTACCGCCAGCATGAAGCATAGTGTGCACGACTTCGACAGTAGGAATGCCTTTTTGAGGGTGGATACCAACAGGTATACCTATACCGTTGTCTTCAACACTAACAGATTGATCCGGATATACGGTGACTATTATCTCATCACAGCGTCCCGCTAAAGCCTCATCAACTGAATTTGCCACAATTTCATAAACTAAATGATGGAGGCCTCTTGGAGTAGTATCACCAATATACATTCCCGGACGCTTGCGAACAGCTTCCAGTCCTTCCAATACTTGTATATCTTCATCGGAATATTCTGAGTTGCTATGAGTATCAAAGATAGATATATCGCGATCTACATCTCTTGAGGACTCCTCAAAATCATCAATTAAGGCCCTGGGATTGTTTGCCAAATTATTTAATTTATCCGCATCTGAATTCTTATCTAGCTCGGCATCCGCCTCAGCGCGCTTCAGCATTTCCTCAAAGGTTGCATCTTTATTGCTTTTTTGTGAATTATTATTCATCTATATATTTCCTATGCTAATATGGTTTATTTCTCCTCGTCTGAGACTTTGTTGCCATCGCGAACGTAATGTTGAGGTAGATACTGGTGAGAGAATAACTCTATTGATAGTCACAACAAAAGAACGTGGTATATCTGATGTCAGTGTATCCATCTTCTGCTCATTTTCCGCGGTAGCAAGAAATTTTAAAGTATCAGAGGAACCTCCAGTAGAATTATCAAGATCAAATACTCCGACAATCCATTCCGCAGGTAATGAGACATCGGCTCCAATATGAATATACATCTGATAATTCCCTGCCTTAAAAATCTAGTTATCCACAATTAAGTATAACATACCAGTTATACTCGCGCGAGTATATAATCACTTTATTTAAATATAGTGTCAACTCTGGTTATATGAGCTTGATTTACCTCAAAAAGATTGTACTCACCGACAAAGCCAGACAAACTCTCCTTATCAGAGTCTATTAAGACTTGTGATAGATCAGTACAAGTAAGAAAAGACTGGTGTCCCTCTATAGTTTGCAACAAACGATAGCGGCGATCACTATCAAGTTCAGACATAACATCGTCTAACAACAGAACCGGATTTTCACCAGTCTTCTGACGCAGTAATAATAACTCCGCCAGTTTTAGGGCTAATGCTACTGAACGCTGTTGTCCTTGTGACGCGTAAGGTCTAACTTCAATCTCGTTAAGACTTAAAATAAGGTCATCCCGGTGTGGACCGACACTGGTGTTTCCTCGAATAATATCATCATTCGTTTGTTCCTGAAGTCGATTAAGGAAAATATGATTAAATTCCTCAGCATCCATAGTATTCGCGATAGACACCGAGGAACGGTATCTAATAGATAGTTTCTCTTTTGCCCCCGCTATTTGTAATATAGAATCGTTGGCCAGTCGACAAATTTCATCCGTTACTTTTTGTCTACGCATAATAATTCTTGTCGCGCAACGCGCTATCTGTTCATCCCAAACTTGCAAATGTAGGTTATACGAATTATTGACCTCGGTATTAGCATTTTTTTGACGCAATTTTTTGAGAAGATTGTTGCGCTGAATCAATAGATGTTGGTATTGCGAGATGTCACGAAAATAGGAAGGGTAAATTTGAGAAATTAACAAATCAAGGAATCTTCTCCTGGCTGAGGGACCATCTTTGATAATTTGTAAGTCTTCCGGCGCGAAGATAACCGCATTGAAGATACCCATCATATCACTTACGCGCTCTAAGCGAACACCATTGTAATATATATGCCTTATCGGTCTGGTCCTCAACGGATCATTACTAACCGGCATTAGATAATGTATTCTTATTTCTTCTTCAAGATTTTTATCAGTAACAAATTTTACCCTAACATCATAATCACTTTTTCCCTGTTGAACCAATTCCGCATCACGACCGGTACGATGTGAACGGGCACAAGTGCATAAATATATAGCTTCCAATATATTAGTCTTACCCTGCGCGTTGTTACCATAAAGGATCTGAGCACCAGGATAAAAATCCTGATACAATTGTGAATAATTTCTGAAATTTTTTAATTCTACAGATGTTATACGCATGCCTAGCGTCTTAGAGGCAATACCAAGTAACTAAAGGAATCCTCTTCAACCGGGTTAATTACACATGGACCTAAGCTTCCGTTAAATGTTATTAATACTTCCTCATCCGGTATTACTTTCAAAGCTTCAATGAAATATTTCGGGTTAAAGTCAATATCAAACAGTTTTCCTGACATAGCGATATTGAGTTCTTCATGTGAAGTACCAATATCCGTCTTAGCGCTAATGCTAAGTAGATCGTCCGTATTTGTTTGCAAAGTTACCGAGAAACGTCTGTCTTCAGCTCTTATTACCAGTGAAGCTCTTTCAATAGCCGCAAGTAAATTTTTAGTTGAAATCGTCATGCTTGTCTCATGGTTTCGAGGCAGAATGCTCTTGAAGTTCATGAATTCCCCTTGAATTAATCGTGAGACAACTAAAACACTACCCATATCAAAGAGAATATGATTATGAGAGATGGAAATCACAACATCACCTTCATCAGCTAAGACTCTAGCAACTTCATTTAATGTTCTCGCGGGAACAATGAATTCTGAATCAGGCAAATCCCCCGCGATCATTTCTTTACGGACTGCCAATCTAAAGCCGTCAATTGCCACTAATGACAAGCTACCTTGTTCAGAAATTATATTTATACCATTTAATATTGGTCTGCTTTCATCAATAGAAGAGGCAAAGCTAGTTTGCATTATCATTTCTTTAAGAGTATTCTGCGGAACTGTCATTTGTCTCGCATCTTCTACTACAGGTATCTTGGGATAATCCTCCGCTGGCATCCCTCTTAGTTGAAAAGAAGAAGAACCACTCTCAATAACGATAATATTGTTCTCTTGCATCTCAAAATGAACTGCTTCTTCCGGCAAACGGCGTACGATATCACCTAATAGACGAGATTTAATGACCACACTTCCTGTCTTATATATTTCCGCGTCCAGTTTACATTCAATACCTGTTTCCAGATCGTAACCGGTCAGTTTAATTTTATCCGTTACCTCCAGTAAAATTCCATCCAGGATGGGAATAGCCGATCTGGAAGATACAGCTTTTTGTACGGTATTGATGGCATCTACAAGAATGGTTCGGGAACATTCAAATCTCATGATTTTCTCCTTGTCTTCCAAAAAATATCCTAGCTTATATTTTTGAAGTTCATATTTTATAAAAAATATTTGGTGTTTCTTCCACCTATTATATTAATAAAGGACTTATTCTTCCTCTTATTATGGTATGTAAATTTTGTTAGTAACCTTGGAAAGCCCATTACTGTCTGGCTTTATCAATGTCAATTTCTTGTTTGTAAATTGTTGATATTATGTAAAAAATATTAACTTATCAACAGTAGCTTATTATTAACATTAAATTAATATTAAATCCACATTAATAATAACAAAATGTTAGTAGTTATGTTAATAACTAGACCAATCGTTCTTCAATATTGTCAAGTTGTTCCTGTGTTCTTGGATCGGACTCCAGCTTACTCTTTATATTAGCACAAGCGTTAATTACAGTAGCATGGTTCTTACCACCAAATAGAAGACCGATTTCAGTGTTTGTCATCCCTAATTTAGTGCGACATAGATACATAGCCATATGGCGAGGTATCACAACATCCTGGCTTCTAAGTTTTGATTTTAGATCTCCTACAGTTACGGAATAATAATTGGCTACAACTTCCATAATTAAAAGTGGATCCAGCGGTCTTACTGTACCGGGATGAATCATATTCTTTAACAAGTTTTTAGTTGTTTCCAAACTGATAGGATGTCCGATGTCAGCAGAAGCTTTGATTGTCTTAAAAGCTCCTTCAAGTTCTCGCACATTGGTAGTAAATGAATTAGCAATATAATGTATTACTTCTGAAGGTAAGGTCATATTTGAAAGGTCGGCTAGATTTTTTAGAATCGCCACCCTGGTTTCATAATCAGGAGGTGTGATATCGATGGTTAAACCACTGATGAATCTTGTTTTCAGTCGTTCTTCCAGTGTCGCTAGACTTTGTGGTGGCTTATCACATGAAAGTACTATGTTTTTTCCGGATTCAAAAAGCCAGTTAAAAGTATGGAAAAATTCAACCTGCATTTGTTCCTTGCCTTCAATGAATTGGATGTCGTCTATCAACAACATATCGGTCATACGATAGGATTTACGAAAATCATCATAATCATTGCGTTGAATGCAAGATATAAATTCGTTTACGAACTGTTCTGTCTGAATATATACGACATTGCGGTCGGGGTGCTCAACTAAAACTTGATTACCTATCGCGTGTAATAGATGTGTTTTCCCTAAACCTGAGCCTCCGTACAAAAAGAGAGGATTGTAATTTTGAGAACCTTGCATAGTTGCTACCGCGACACAGGCAGCATGAGCAAAACCGTTACTACTACCAACAATAAAATTATCGAAAGTATATTGCGGATTAAGCGTACTACCTTGATGGCGACGTTCCGTATTGGCGTTGCTTTTATTCTTCTTATTTGTAACCAGTGATTCCTCTATATCAGCGATACCATTTTCATATACTTTCACTCTGACATCATAATTTTTGTTTGTCAGCATTACAAGTACATTGGTTATAAGATCAGTATATTTAACCATGTATTCACGGGTAACATCATTTGGGACAGCAAGCACAAAAGTCTGATCGTCCGGAGAGAAGGGTTCAACCTTACGAAACCATGTATTATATGTGAGGGGAGATACTTCATTTACCAAATATTTGTCGCAAGCGGAATTCCAGATTTTTCTTGCGTCAGAAACCTGCATACTAACACCATCTCTTTCTAGCCTAGTCACATTATCGTATCAGAAAAGCCAGAATAATAAAAGTCTTAAAAGTGTTGCAAATAGTACGTTACTGGTTTTTGTTAACATTTTTTGAAGTGAATAATGTTAATAACTTTTATCACGAAACCGTAATAATGTTAAGAACTATCTAAAAGCAAGCAGATGCGGCAATTGTTATTCACAGGAAAAAAATAATATGTTGATAAAAATTAAAATATATTAGTTTTAGAAATACTTGATCAAATCAAGGGTTTTCGGCTCACAATAAATTGAAATGTAAGAGGGCGTGTTCAATGCCATCATCTATAACATCGAGAGTGATAAAGTCTGTTAAGTGAAGAATGTTGGGATCCGCATTGCCCATAGCAATACCGTAAGTCGCATGTTCAAGCATTTCCTTATCGTTTAAACTGTCTCCGAACGCGTAAGTTTCATCAATTGTGATTTTTGCCTTGTTCTGTAACCATTGTTCGAGTAAGACCATACCAGTTTTCTTACTACTACCCGGAGGTAACCCCTCTCTTAATTCAGAGGGATAAATTATAAAATCCAATTCATCCTGCAAAGTCTGAATGATTGACTGATCACTTTGGGGATCCTTGATCAGATAACTTATTTTATTGATATGTAAGGGAATTTCGTGTATATTTCTTCTCCGCCCCGCCAGGTTAAATAGGTTGAGGGCTCGTCTTGCTATGTCTTGATCAAAAATAGTGTCAAGGGTATAGATATAATTCGGACCTTCCATGAGCAAATCTGTTTCTTCACGCGAAAATATTTCTATAATGCGATTAATTAATTCTTCGTCAAGTAGTTGGTTGTGAAGGATCTGATCTTTAATTTCGACATAAGTTCCACAGCCCGCTATAATCCCGTCAAAATTAAGATCTAATATTTCCTGAGGTATACAGGCCAGAGAGCGTCCGGTATTGATAACAGCGAGATTCCCGTTTTTTTGAATCTTCGCGATAGAGTTACGAGTTTTTTCGGAAACGCTGTAGTTTCTATAGATATCAAATAATGTTCCATCAATATCGAAATAAAATATTTTTTTCATAGAACAATGATATCAAATACAGAGTCATTCCAATAGTAACAATTGTGAGTTTTAAGTTAGTTCTGCCTCGTGATAGTAAGTATTATGGCAATGAATTGATTAAGATTCCAGCTCTTCTTTGATGCTCTCCATATTAATTGTGGAGAAATCAAAGGGTCGTTTTTCTTTTGCCAGCTGGCAATCTTTGGCACAGTGATTGATATGTTTTTTCATTAACTCGAAAGTTTGGGTAGAAAGACCATGTTCCATGCGACAAGCATCATTGACGGCGGTAGTTTCATCAACTCCCAAAGACATGAAATATTGTGTTAGAAAGAGGTGGCGCTCATATACCGCTTGAGCTCTTTCCAGTCCTTTGCTTGTTAACTTGAGATTGCCATTCTTCTCAACTTTTAAGAGGCCTTGTTCTTTCAGTTTCTTGACTGCTCGACTGACACTGGGCTTGGAAAACCCCATACTTTTAGCAAGATCTACAGAACGAACTAAACTATGCTCCTTGGAGAGAACAAAGATATTTTCCAAGTAATTTTCCATAGATTCTTGAGATTTCATTTGCCTACTCTCCTTATATCATTAACAGAATAACTATTACCACCTTAACATTAGTATATTTTGCAAACAATGCTTCGCTGTGAGAATAAGATAGTTATTTCTGACAGTGGGGACAAAAATGGGTCCCTCTGCCCGCCACTTTCTTTTTAACTATTTGATTGCCACAGATTGCGCACTTTTGTCCTTCACGTTGGTAGACCTTAAGAAACTGTTGAAAATATCCTTTGCCCCCCAGACCGTCTACATAATCACGAAATGATGTGCCTCGATGACCAATGCCATCAGTGAGCACAAAACGTACCGCATCCTGTAATTTAATTGTCTCTTCAGGACTTAGACTAGACGCTTTTCTTTGCGGATTAATTCCTGCCAAAAACAGAGCTTCATCGCCATATATGTTTCCTATGCCCGCGACGACAGTTTGGTCCAGTAGAGTGGCCTTAATAGATGTCTTTCTTCTTTGGATCTTTTCTCTAAAAGATTGGTAAGTCCAATCTTCGGATAAGGGTTCCGGCCCTAGGCCTGCCAGACCGGGATTTTCGCGTTCGCCAAAAGCCGCTAGTAGCCAAATTCGTCCGAAGCGTCTGACATCTTCGAAATCCAGCCATGACTTAGTTGGTCCCTGTAGATGAAAACGAATATGGGTATGCTTAGTGGGGACGATTTCTTCCGTGCGGTGTAATAACTTGCCTGTCATGCGAAAATGGATCATTAAGAGCGCCCCTGAATGTTTTTTGTTTGTGTTGATTAGGTCAATCAGCAGGTATTTTCCCCTTCGTCTCAGATCTGTTATCAGCCAACCTCGCAAGGGACGCTTACCGGCGTTGATCAGGACATCAGGGTGAAAGATATCTGTCTTGATTATTTCGTAACCTTTTATTAAGGGGACTAGGCTACGGCGTATGGTTTCAACTTCTGGCAATTCCGGCATTAGCATCTCTCCTGTTGGGACTATTTCTTATATCTTAAGCGAAAAATTGCCATAAGAGGAGGGTAGCCGAAGTTTCGACTACCCCCCCGGATAAGATTTATTACAAAGATCAATTAAGAGGCGCGCAAGTCTCGCGTAGCCACTCTTTTTCCTCTTCATCTGTAAGTAAGGGTTCAACTTTTGCTAATACTTGAGCGTGGAAATCATTGATCCATTTGATTTCCTCTTCGCTAAGCATATCCGTATCGATCAGCTCGCGATCCATAGGGACAAAAGTAAGATTATCAAAAAACAGATATTGGTCAACATCGTATTTTTCGCCTAGTTGGACAACCACGTCGTTTTCGATTCTAACTCCGGAAATACCTTCACGATAAACACCGGGCTCTATTGTCATCAGCATACCCGGCTTTAGTTCAGTAGTGTTAACTACACGTGCGAAGCGACTTGGACCCTCATGGACTCCCAACAGATAACCAAAAGAGTGCCCGGTGCCACATTTATAGTCAAGACCGTGGCGCCACATGACTCCTCTACTTAAGACCTCAAGATAATGTCCGCTTGTACCTGTCAGGAAATGTTGTGAGGCCAGACTGATTAAAGCTTTTAGGGTTAGAGTGTAGTCGTATTGTTGGGCCTTCGTGACTTCACCCAAAGACATGGTACGTGTAATATCAGTGGTACCGTCAAGGTACTGTCCACCCGAATCAAGTAGATACAGATTGCCAGGTTTTATCTTCGCGTGGTTCTCCGGGGTTGGTGAATAGTGCATCATGGCCGCGTTAGGACCATAGGCGGAAATTGCGTTAAAGCTGGCATCAACAAAATTTTCTCCCTCTTTGCGTAGCTCATGTACTTTATCTAAGACATTAAGCTCATCCAGATCAGCGCCCTTGGCGCTTTGATCCTTCAACCAATAAATAAAGCGCGTTAAAGCTACACTGTCTCTAAGACTGGAATTTCTGGTATTTTCTAATTCCACATCATTTAGTTCAGCTTTCATAAAATGAGGATAATCAGGTTCGGAGCTAATCTCGACATGATCAGGAATTGCCTGATAATAAGTTGTGCCAATGCGATCGCGATTTAGAACAATTGAACCGGCGGGCAGGGCACTCAAATGATCAATCAAGTCATTGTATTCAACAAGGGTGACACCGTTTTCTTCCATATAAGCGCGGAATTTATCATCAACCTTTTTAAGGTCAAGGAAGAGACGGGCTTCGTCCATAGAAATTAGGGCGAAAGATAATACTACCGGATTACTTGGCACATCGCCGCCGCGGAAATTAAAGAGCCAGCAGATATCATCAAGTCCGGCGTAGAGAGCGAAATCGTATAAACCCTTAGCCATCTTTTCTCTGACAGCGTCAAGCTTTTGCTTAGCGGTCTTACCTGTAAACTTGATATCGTGTAACCAGGCTTTAGCTGAGGGCAGAGCGGGACGGTCGGTCCAAATATCTCCTACCAGATCTATATCGCTAATAATCTCAATATTCTTTTTCTTGAGATATTTTTCCAAGTCTATAATTACACCCTGTGAAACAATGCGACCGTCCAGGCCTAGGCGTCCATTTTGCGGTAAATTATCCTTAAGATATTCTTTAAGTGTGGGTACACCGTCAATACCCATCTTCATTAATTCAAATTCCGAACCTTCAATCTGTTTGGCTGCCTGGATAAAATAGCGTCCATCTGCCCACAGCAGGGCTTTATCTTGAGTTACCAGAGCGGTACCGGCTGAACCGTCAAATCCCGTTAACCAGACTCTGGTCTTAAAATAATCCGAAATATATTCGGACTGGTGTGAGTCAGCGGTGTTTACATAATAAGCGTCTAAATTATGTTCACTCATGAGCTCACGAAGTTTTCTAAGCTTTTCGTTAGTAACCATCTTTTCCTCCTGAAATTTCCTGATACAAACTTTTCGGCGCGGTATATGAAGCGCAACAAATTTTGTATTCTATGCCGCTGCCCTTTTTAATATCTCATATATTATGACATAATCCCGGGTTAAATAATCACCAAGTTGAATTTTAAGAATACAATTAATAGTTTGCGGAATTTAGCAGTGCTTTTTAGTTTTTCTAAAGTGAAGCGAAAAGCAATTTTAATTGATAAAATAAACATCCGTAATCATTGACGCTTTACACTTAAAGGGTTATCCTATAAGAGCGGTATGTATCAACAATTACAAAGTTTCCATAGTCCCGTCTCGGGATATCAGAAATAGGAAAAAGCCGATCGGTTTTTTTCCGGTCGACCAAAAATAAGGAGGAACAACTAATGACCAAAAACAAAAATCCACAGTATTACATGGATTTGGAAGCGAAGCATGGTGCTCATAACTACCATCCGCTACCTGTAGTACTGTCAAAAGGAAGAGGAGCAAAGGTTTGGGACGTAGAAGGAAAAGAATACTATGACTTTCTGTCTGCCTACTCTGCTGTAAACCAGGGACATTGCCATCCGAAGATTGTCGAAGCTATGACAGAGCAGGTTGACAGAATCGCCTTGACATCCAGAGCTTTCCACAATGACCAGATGGGTGAATTCTGTAAGTTTGTCACAGAGTATTTCGGCTATGACAAGGTTCTGCCGATGAATACCGGCGCAGAAGCAGATGAGACAGCTTTCAAGTTAGCACGTAAATGGGGTTACGAAGTAAAAGGAATAGAAGAAAACAAGGCGAAGATCATTGTCTGTGAAGAGAACTTCCACGGACGTACTCTGGCTATGATCTCCTTCTCTACCGATCCTGAGGCATATGGAAACTATGGACCCTTCCTGCCCGGCGTCGTAAAAATTCCTTTCAACGATCTCGATGCTCTTGAGAAAACATTAGATGAAATTGGCGAAGAAACCTGCGGTTTCCTACTGGAGCCTATCCAGGGTGAGGCCGGTGTGTATGTACCTGACGAAGGTTATCTGAAGAAGGCCTATGACCTGTGTAAAAAGCACAATGTCCTGTTCATGGCTGACGAGGTTCAGACCGGTTTAGCAAGAACTGGTAAGCTTTTGGCCTGTGATCATGAAGGTGTTCGTCCTGATATCTTAACCCTAGGTAAAGCATTGTCCGGCGGTATGCTACCGGCATCAGCAGTTCTGGCTGATGATGAGATTATGCTGACAATTAAGCCCGGTCAGCATGGTTCTACCTTTGGTGGCTACCCCGTAGCCTGTAGAGTCGCTGTCGCCGCGCTGACAGTTCTCAAAGAAGAGAATCTGGCTGAAGAGGCCGCCAGAAAAGGCGAGATCTTCCGCAAGTTCTTGAATGATCTCAATGACGAAAATATTGTACTCGTTCGCGGTAAAGGACTCCTAAACGCGGCAGTCATTAAAGAGAAGAAGAGCAAAGATGGTAAAGACCTTGAAGCTTGGGATCTCTGCCTGATGATGGCCAAGCACGGTGTCCTGGCCAAGCCAACCCACGGTGATATTATCCGCTTCGCGCCTCCGCTGGTCATCACAGACGATGAGCTGTTGGATGCACTGAATAAGATTAAACTTGCCGTTGAAGAGTACGCCGAAGCGTAAGACTGATTGATTTAGTCACAAGATCAGAAATTAACGGAGCTGACCACCGCTGCTAAGCGCGGGATCAGCTTCGTTTTTATGTAATTGTTCGCTATAAGGAAATGTTTTCCCTACTGACAAGATAAAGTAGCCTTTCGCTAGAAGGTAAAAGCGTCAAAGCCGGCATAGTTGGCATTACCGCCGAGCTCTTCCTCGATACGCAGTAGCTGATTATACTTGGCGACGCGGTCGGTGCGGGATGGGGCGCCGGTCTTGATCTGGCCCGCGTTGACAGCGACAGCAATGTCAGCGATGGAAACGTCCTCGGTTTCGCCGGAGCGATGGGAGATGACGGTGGTCCAGTTATTGCTCTGGGCCAGTTCAATCGCGTCCAAAGTTTCAGTCAAAGTTCCTATCTGATTGAGCTTGATCAAGATGGAATTGGCGGAGTCTTCAGCTATACCGCGTTCCAGACGCTGCGTGTTGGTGACAAAAAGATCGTCGCCGACAAGTTGTAGTTTGGAGCCGAGCTTTTCGGTCAGGAGCTGCCAGCCCTCCCAGTCTTCTTCAGCCAGTCCGTCCTCAATAGAAATAAGTGGATACTTATCTGATAAATAGGCCCAATATTCAACCATTTCGGCGCTGGTTTTAAACTCCCCCGTTTTCCAGAAGAGATAACCGTCTCTTCCGGTCTTTCTCGCTTCATCGTAAAGCTCTGTAGCCGCCGGATCCATAGCGATAAAGAAGTCAGACCCGGGCTTGTATTTTGCTTCTTCAATGGCCCTGACCAGGTATTTGAGAGCATCTTCATCACTTTTTAGATTGGGAGCAAAACCGCCCTCATCGCCGACCGCGGTACTATACCCATCATTCTTCAGAAGTGTTTTCAAAGTATGGAAAACCTCAACACACCAGCGCAAACCTTCGTGAAAGGACTCTGCCCCTACCGGCATGACCATAAATTCCTGGAGATTAACACTGTTGTCAGCGTGTTGTCCACCATTAATGACATTCATCATAGGCACAGGTAAGGTATGAGCTCTGATTCCTCCCAGATAGCGCCACAGCGGCATACCCAACGTGGTTGCCGCGCAATGAGCGCAGGCCAATGAAACGGCCAGAGTAGCGTTAGCGCCTAATTTTGCCTTGTTCTCAGTACCGTCTAATTCCATGAGCAGATAATCAATCTGATCTTGTTCGTAGATATTGTAACCCAAGAGGTGAGGGGTAATTATTTCTTCGATATTCTCTACCGCCTTGAGAACGCCCTTGCCTAGATAGCGTGCCTGATCTTTATCTCTAAGCTCAACAGCTTCAAAAGCTCCGGTAGAAGCGCCGGACGGCACAGCGGCTCTACCCATTGAGCCATCATCGGCGTAGACTTCAGCTTCTACAGTTGGATTCCCTCTGGAATCAATAATTTCCCGAGGCTTGATGTTCTGAATGATAAGTTCCTCCATAATTTGACCCTTTCTAGCGATTCATTTTCTTTTATTCTATACAAAATTACTAAAAACTAGAAGTTATGCGCCAAACCATATGCTGATATAATAATTGATGGTTTATAAATAACCCTGCCCTTACATATTTTAGCTGCGGACAATTCATTCCCATTGTTATAATGGGAACTGCATTATCCGAAATAGTGTTCGTTAAGGTAATTCAGGAAAATTCGGGTTGCCCGGTCGGCGTAGCGCCCAGGGTAATCTAGAATCTAAGCGCTGCCAATGCTGATATGACGAAGGCTACAAGGGTAGGACCGAGACTTTATAGCAGGAAGGTGGGGAATAGATGCTTCTGGAAACTATATATGAATATAAGCATCTGTTTGTGCCGGGAGCGCAGACAGAACTAAGAATGCAGCGTAATACGACCTCTCGAGTTTCTTTACGCAATGGTGAGATCGTAACCAATGAGAGGACAGATCAAAGAGGAGTCAGCGCCCGTGTTAGAAAGAACGGCTTGTATGGTTTCGCTTCAGCGCCTCAAGCCAGCAAAGAAGCGATCAACGCGGTTCTTGAGCAAGCCAGTAACAACGCTCTTTTTTTGGATAGAAATGTCAAGGACAAAGGGGAGTTAATATCAATACCCCCACTTCAGACAGCGGATAGATTAACAATTACTAATATTATGCCGGACAGCCCTATGAATAGTTATGTAGAGCTGGTACGTATTTTTGATGACTATATAGTCAAAAATTGTCCCCAGATTACGAGCAGAACTGTAATCGCTACCAGCGACAATATAGAAAAGGTCATCTCTGTATCGCAAGGAACAGATGGTCATGTAATTATCCCGCGTAGCCATATCTATATAATTATGACAGCGGTAACTGATGACGGCGCTCCTGTCGAGCTTTTTAAGGCAATTGGCGGTTATGGCGTACTGACAGAGACTTTCGCCAGACCTGAGGAGTTCTTCCCGGAGATTGATCAACTGTACGCGAGACTCTTGGACAAAAGACAAGGAGTAGCGCCCCAGGCCGGCAGGAAAAAAGTCATTCTGGGCGGCCTCATGTCCGGCATGCTGGCACACGAGGCTGTGGGGCATACAGTGGAGGCCGATCTGGTTTTGGGCGGTTCCGTTGGCGCTACCAACCTGAATAAGCAAGTGGCGTCTGAACTGGTATCAATGGTGGACTATGCCCATACTGCTTTTGGCAAGCCTTGTCCCTTGCCGGTTTATCTGGATGATGAAGGAACTGTGGCTCAAGATCAGCTCTTGATCAAAGATGGCATTTTGGTCGGCTTTATGAATAACCGCGCCACGGCAGCCAGATTCGATATGGAGCCTCAGGGCAACGCGCGCGCCTTTTCTTTCTCGGATGAGCCTTTGATCCGTATGCGAAATACCGCGGTGTTGCCGGGAGAGAGCAATCTGGAAGAGATGATAAGCTCCATAGATGACGGCTACTATTTACTGGACTCTAGTAACGGGCAGGCTGATACTACAGGCGAGTTCATGTTCGGTGTTACCATGGGCTATGAGATAAAAAACGGCAAGTTAGGTAAGGCTTTGTTTGACACTACCATATCCGGAGTGGCTTTTGAGATGTTGAAGACTGTAGATATGATTTCCAGTGACTTTGTCTGGTCATCAGCCGGCTTTTGCGGCAAGAAACAAATGATCCCGGTCAGCATGGGAGGCCCTTATCTGCGCTGTGAAGTAATGATAGGTGGCAATTAATGAGTAAAGTCGGGAAAGGAAATTATATGTTGGACACAGATAATAATATTTGGGCTGTCTTGAATAGTGAAGGAGAAAAGGCTTTGGCCGCATTGGTAACGGCCGGAGCGGATCAGGCTGTAGTTAGTCTCCACAAGTCTATTATGACGGAATTAAATGTTGATTTCGGTAAACCCAGCCTTTATCGCACGGTCTTTGGTGATGAGGCCAGATTAACCGCTATTGTCGATGGTAAAAAAGGCGTAATTACCACCAATCAGATTTCAGAAACAGGTCTTAAGGAAGCGGCTAAGGATTGCCTGACCGCTGCCGCCGCGGCTCAACCCGATAAGGCTTGGCAGTTGGCTCCCTCTCTCGGTAAAGTTGAATTTGAGCCGGAAGGTAGCGCTCTGGATGAAGACAAGATGTTTCTACGCTGCCAGGAACTTCTGACTCAGATTAGCGATCAATTTCCTCTGATCATGATAGAACAGATGGTCGTATCACATGTCGATGTCAAGTCATTAAAATTATTCAGCAGTGGTACCCGATTTCAAAGGACATCAGGTTATTATGTTTTTTACTTGATTTTTAATGCCCAGGACGGAGAGAAAACCTCTTCTTTTAATGTTAGTTTTTTCCAACTGGACAATTTAGATCAGCCGTTGTTAGAGTACGGCAATCTGCGTGATAATCTGGCTTTTACCGAGAGACAAATCGAGACCAAACCGCTGGCAGAGCAATTTACCGGTACTGTGTTAATGGCTCCCAGTCCGGCAACTAACCTGCTGGGGATGGCCTTCGATAATTTTGTTTCTGATACAGCTATTATGAATAAAACCAGTATTTGGCTGGACAAGCTGGAAAGTCGGGTAGCGGATGAAAAGCTAACAGTTAGGATAGCGCCCCTTGACTCAAAGATTATCGCTGATGAGAGAATTACCGCCGAAGGCTATCTCTCTGAGGACTATACTCTGATCGATAAAGGTGTCCTCAAGAGCTTTATGCTCTCTGACTACGCCGCGAGGAAAAGTGGGCAGGATAGAGCTGGTAACGGTTCCGAGGCAATGGTTATCGCGGGCGGCACTACCCCATTGGCGGAATTAATCGCCGGAATTGAAAAAGGCGTTTTTCTCTGGCGGTTTTCAGGAGGTCAGCCAAGTATCAATGGCGACTTCTCCGGTGTGGCTAAAAACAGTTTCCTGATTGAAAACGGTAAAATAACAACCGCCCTACGTGAAACAATGTTGTCCGGCAATATAGATAAGATGTTGCGCGAGATCAGAGGCATTTCTGCGGAAACGGTAAGTACCGGCAACTACAGCGCGCCTTATATCGCGGTTGACGGTATAATTATCAGCGGTTAGGAATAAGTAAGTGGTCGGACCGCGATTTTGTTAGTTTGATTAGTCCGATCACAGCGAATTAAGCTGTGTATAGAAGAGTATAGAATATGGATGGATATCAGGATCTCCTGGATCGGAGTATAGAGCAGGCGCGCCCGGTTCTGGCGCGAGGTAAAGTAGCGGACTATATACCGGAGCTGTCCAAAGTGGACCCCGACTTGTTGGGGGTAACTGTTGTAGATCTCAATGGCGAAACGATCAGCTCCGGCGATACCAATGTATATTTTACCTTACAGAGCATTGAGAAAGTCTTCGCTCTGATCTTTGCTCTGGAATTGGCCGGCGCTGATAGAGTGTTTGAGCTGGTGGGCATGGAACCTTCAGGCGCTCCTTTCAGTGAACTCTCCACTTTAGGTGAATTCTCCGCCAAGCCCAGTAATCCACTTATCAATGCCGGCGCGATTGTGGTGTCATCTCTCTTAACGACACTGATTAGCTTTGATGAGTTTCTAGCTCAGGTGCGTGTCCTCTGTAAAAACCCGGCTATTAACTGCAATGAGGCGGTCTTCGCGTCTGAGTACGCTCATAGTGAGCGAAATCATTCTCTGGCCTGGGAACTCAAAAGACTGAAACTTTTAGTCGGTGATCTGGATGAAACTCTACGTTTTTATACCCGTTCTTGCGCCATCAGTGTCTGCGCCGAAGATCTAGCCAGATTCGCGTCTCTGCTGGCCGGAGGCGGTCTTGATTTTTCATCAGGGCAAAGGGTTATATCCGGTAACGCTGTCAGAATTGCTGAAGCATTGATGTTTACTTGCGGTCTCTATGACGGCAGTGGTTCTTTCGCTGTCAGGGTAGGTATTCCTGCTAAGAGTGGTGTCGGTGGCGGCATAATGGCTGTAGTTAATCATCGTGTAGGCATAGGCGCTTTCGGTTCATCTCTGGACAGAAATGGCAACAGTATCGGCGCTACCGCTATTCTTGAGTACCTCTCCAATAAATTGGGCTGGCATATCTTCAGTCACGGGAACTAATAAATTGGAGAGGACTCTTTACTATCAACTATAAGGGCAACGGTTCTTAACATGACAGTGAGCACAACCTGATTTGTTTACTTTATCAGGCTTTTTCCGCCAGCAAAAATAAATGATCAAAGCTACAGCGATTACAATTATACTCAATATAATCCAGGAAGCGAGATTCATGACACGGATACCAATCCTTTCTCCTACCTACTTCTACGGTACCTGTCAGGGCGCAATAATAGTATTACCAGTAGAACTAAGGTAGCGATAGCAATTACGGTCCAGAGATTGAAAACATTATTAACAATCCACATGGCCAGATTATAATAGATAAGACTTACGGCATAGGCAAAACTCATCTGCCAGCCTAAAGCCAGCCAGGTCCATCTAGAACTTGCCATCTCAGTTCTGATGGCGCCCACGGCGGCAAAACACGGCATGCACAGCATATTAAAGAGCAGGAAACTGTAGGAGCCGATAGAGCTTAGCAAGACACCAAAGTTTTGTAGCAACTCAGGAGAATCTTCAGCCAGACCACTACCCAGATTCATGACAATGCCCAGAGTATTAACAATATTCTCTTTTGCTATAAAACCTGTAATGGTAGCGACAATTGCCTGCCATTTGTCAAAGCCGAGGGGATAAAAGAGCCAGGCCAGAGCTCGACCAAGGCTGGCCATAATGCTACCTTCACCATTTTCCTCCACCATTTGTAAACTCCAGTTGAAGCTGGACAGAAACCAGATGACAAGCGCGGAGAGCAAAATAATGGTACCGGCGCGCTTGACGAAAGCCCAAGACTTAACAAGAGCGTATTTAAGTATTGTCAACGTACGAGGAGCGTGATAGGTGGGCATCTCCATTACAAATGGCGCCGGATCAGATGCTAATTGTCGGAATTTTTTTAAAATTGCTCCCGATATAATGACCGCGCCAATACCGATAAAATAAAAGGAGGTAGTGATCCAGGCTGATCCGCCAAAGAAAGCGGAGGCAATTAGAGCGATAACCGGTAATTTGGCACTACATGGCATAAAGGAGGCGGTTATTATTGTCAGCCTTCGATCTCGCTCATTTTCCATTGTACGTGACGCCTGAATCGCCGGCACGCTGCAACCGGTAGAAATCATTAAAGGGATGAAGCTCTTGCCGGAGAGACCGAAACGTCTGAAAATACGATCCATAACGAAAGCGACGCGAGCCATATAGCCACTATCTTCCAAAAGGCCGAGACAAAGAAACAGTACGAACATCTGTGGCAAGAAGCCCAGCACCGCTCCCACACCGGCTACAATGCCGTCATTGACCAGACCTATTAACCAGGGAGCGACATTCCATGCGGACATAAAGGAGACAATTCCACCGGATACAATATCTTCGAATAAGACCTCGTTTACCCAATCGGTGGCCATAGTGCCAATGGTTTGGATTGAGACAAAATAGACAAGGAACATGACTAGAATAAAAATGGGCAGACCGAGAATACGGCTGGTAACAATTTTATCGATTCTATCTGTAAGGCTTAGCTTGACCTGACTTTCCGCTTGCACTTCGGAGACAAGCTGTTCTAAACTGTCATAGCGTTCAGAAGTAATAATAGAGTCAATATCATCGTCTAATTTATGTTCTAGATCAGAGCGTATCTCAGAGATCTCGGACAATGCATCCGGACCTAGTTTCAGTCGTGACAAAGTTATCTCATCATCCAGTAGGCTTTGCGTGGCTAGATAGCGCTTCGGCTCTAGCGCGATAGTGGCCTTATTAATAATAGTTTCAATCTGTTGCAGCGCTGTTTCGGTAGGAGAGGAAAAGCTAAGAATATTAGGCTCTTTGGGCTTTTCATATAATTTCTCTTTGATTACTTGTATTAATTTTTCAATGCCGGTCCCCTTAGTTGCCGCGATGGGCACCACAGCGCAGCCTAGTTTTTGGCTTAATGTCTCGACATTGATGACCGCGCCTGTCTTCTCAACAATATCTATCATATTGAGCGCGATAATCAGAGGCAATTTTAATTCCATCAGTTGCGATGTCAAATAGAGATTGCGGAGCAAATTGGAAGCGTCAACAACATCTACAATAAGATCAGGTCGCTCCACAGCTAGAAAGTCGCGGCTTATGACTTCTTCCGGACTATAAGGAGAAAGTGAATAAATGCCCGGCAAGTCTTGTATTTTAATATTAGGATCTTGCTTTAATTTGCCTTCCTTTTTATCAACCGTTACGCCCGGCCAATTCCCCACTCTTTGGTTGCCTCCGGTTAAATGATTGAACAAAGTCGTCTTGCCGCTATTAGGGTTGCCCGCTAGAGCAATTATTTTTTCCATGTTGACTTTCCTCCACTTACACACTCCACTTCAATCATGGCGGCGTCAGCTTTACGTATTGATAACTCAAATCCTCTGGAACTGAGTTGCATCGGATCTCCCAGTGGAGCCAGCTTCCGCACTAATACTTTTGTATTACGTGTCAGTCCCATGTCCATAATTCTTCTTCTGGTAGCTCTGCTACCACCAACCTTTTTTATGGTTGCGGTGGCGCCGACAGCGACCTCGTCCAATGTCATTTCTTTCCCTCCTTCTTCCGCATCCCCGCTCCATGGTAGGTGTTACTAAAACACGGGCGGCCAGCTCTTTGTCTAGAGCTAAGCGGCAGTCCCCTACTTTAATTAGCACAATACAGTTATCATATGAAATCAGCTCAGTAGTAGCGCCCTCTACCAGGCCCATCGACCTTAGACGGCTGCGAGTATCCGCTTTGCCGTTAATATTTCGGATTAAGGCGCGCTCACCCGGTCTTAATAATGTCAGTGGCATATTTTTCTCCTGATTTTCTAAGTTTGATCTCAAACCGTAATATAAGTTGACTCAACAGGCGACTTAATATCTCGTCCTGTCAATTTTAGTTAGCCATAGCTAACCCATGACATTATCGGTTAGTCGCCGCTAACTGTCAAGGGTTATTTTTGAGCCTTGGATAAAAGATGAAAATAGGTCTTCAACCATGTAAAGTAATCAATTTGTTATTGCCCTCCATGATGATTAACAGTAATATCAATTTGTAAGAAAATAACTACTTAGAGCTCAAGCTATCTGTTAGCGAAACAATAATAACAGAGTCAACCGCGGATACTTACCTCGCGGCGACTACTTCCTCGGATACGATAGTTGAAACAGATAAACCAAAACCGGCGACCGCTAAATCATCAGCGACGGAATCACCGGCCACTAAGGCTCCCGCTAAAGTTAAGGTCGGCACTAAATATATTGCTATTACTTTTGATGACGGTCCATCCAGACATACAAAAAGGCTTCTCAATGCCTTAGCTAAAAGAGGAGATAAGGTTACTTTTTTCGTTTTAGGAAGTTTAGTAGACGGCAAAAACGGCCATCTGGTAAGCAGAGCCACGAAGGCGGGCCATGAAATCGGCAATCATTCCTATACCCATAAGAGCTTAACCAAATTATCAGTGTCTCAAATCAAAAGTGAGCTTAGTCGCACAGATAAAGCCGTGATCAAACGTACCGGAAAAAACCCACCCTGATGCGACCGCCAGGTGGCGCTTATAATGCTAAAGTTCTAAAGAGCGCGGGGCGTCCGGTAATAATCTGGAATAAAGATACGGTAGACTGGCGAACTAAAAAACGTAGTTATGTTAAAAATAAAATATTAAGTCTTGCCAGTAATGGCAGTATTGTTTTACTCCATGATTTGCACAAAACCTCGGTGGACGGGTTTATTGACGCTTTGCCTGAATTACACAGGCGAGGTTATAAATTAGTGACAGTCTCTGAGTTGATGCGCATCAATGCCATCAAAATGAAGGCGGGTAAGAAATATCATAAGGCGCGATAACTGTATGCTTTTCAGATAAACAGAATCTAATCCCACTACTTTATTAAGGCCTGTAATTCCTTAAAATGAGGATCTTTGGCATCCCGGATTAACTCAAATAGAATTGTTTCCGTGGAAGTGACATGAGCTCCCATCTGACGGAACTGTTCCAAAGCTACAGCCATATTTCCTGGATCACGTGAATTTACCGCGTCCCAGGGAACATAGACATCAAAGCCCTTCGCCATAAAATCTCTGACAGTCTGAAAAACACAGACATGAGTTTCTACTCCGGCAATAATGATTTGCTTTCTATTACTGGCAGTAATTATTTCCATCAGTTCCGGTAAGGCGGCGCTAAAAGCGGTTTTCTCAATAATAACGGCATTAAATGCCTGTAAATCCCGCAAAAGAGAAGCTTTAGTCGGGCCTAATCCCTGTGGGTACTGCTCAGTGCAATATAGAGGCAAGCCATAAGTCGTAGCTACTTTAACCAGAGCGTCAGCATTTTTTATTACCAGCTCTTTGTCAGGCATGGCATTCATCATGCGCTCTTGTATGTCGATAATTAAGACAGCGACATTATCGCGCTGCAAATCAGGCAAACTCATAAGACTGCTCCTAAATTATTTGGTACCAAAAATTCTATCGCCGGCATCGCCCAGTCCGGGTACTATATAGGCGTTTTCGTTTAAAGTTTCATCAAGCGCGGCGCAAAATATCTTAACATCCGGGAAAGCTTCGACAACTTTCATCAAACCTTCACGAGCGGCTATATCAACCTTAAGGAAAGCCGGCGCCGGAGAGATAAAATTACTCTGTATTATAGCCGCACGTGAAGGTTTGATGAAAGTTGTCGAAGCTTTCCCGGATGGCGTTTTCGTTTAAAGTTT
>DUNL01000008.1 GCA_012839385.1 Clostridiaceae bacterium | reverse complement strand
TTGTATCTCCCGTTTGCATGTCATAAGTTCTGTTGTTTTATCTTCCCTCGGCCTGTCAAGTTCTGCTTGCAATATCTGTATCTGTTTTTGCAATGAGGCGTATTCTTTGTTGCTGTTGTAATCGGGTTTGGGAGTGGGCCTTGAAAGTTCTATGTCTATTTGCGAAAGCTTAGTTTCAACTTCTTTAAGCTGTTTTTGCCTTGCTGTGAGTTCCTTCTGCTGTTCCGATAGTTTCGCTTGTGCTTTTTCTATAGCTTCCTTGACTGATGTTCCTTTTGTGACATTTTGTTTAATCCTTTCTTCAACTTCTGCTAAGCGTTTATCTCTGTCGGCTTTGAAATTATCCCGCAATTCGCTTATTTTCTGCTCTTTTGCATCTTCCAGCAGGCCTTGTCCACATGTCGGGCAAATAAAGTTACCTTCCACGGGTTCGATGAATTCTTTTGCTAAAATGTCAGTATGTTCTCTTTTGAGTGCTCTCCATTCATCCAGTAGTTTTACACGTAATGCTGTATTGCTTTCTATGTCATTTTTAAACTGTGTTATACTTGTCTCTAAAGTGTCTATACCGGATTCAAGCAACATCCTTTCGTTTGAAAGCTCTGCCTTTTGCATGACAAGCTGTTTTCTGCCTTCTCCCGATTCTGCATCTATTCTGGCCTTGGCATCTTCCAGTTTGAGTTTTAGCTTCGATATAACCTGCTGTATTTCGCTGTATTCCTTGGCTAAATTCATGGCATCGGAAAGTTTTGTCTCAATGCCGTCCAGTTCTGCTTTGTGCCTTTGTAGCTCTTTTTCTATTGCCGCATAATCCGGCTGTTCCTTTGGCAATGTAAGCATAAGCTCGTCTATTCTTGGGGGTATGTTTTTGATTTGCTTCTCAAGTGTCTTGAGTTTATCGGCTACGATGTTTTTATAGATTTCAACTGGCTTACCATCAAGAATACCCTTGAGTTTTGCCAAGCTTTTGTCAGATTCGATAACTTCTTCGTCGGTCTTATCCCCGCATATGGTAAGTAGCATCTTGCGACGTTCTTCCCACTTGACTTTTGTGTTAAAATACATGGGATTGGTAATCATACGGAATAAATCTTCATCGATGAGCCGACTCATACGGTATTTGTATTCTTTTTCCTTGACAGGCTCATCGTCCCACCAATAGGAGATTGTATTGCCGGTAAGTTCAGGTTCGGTGCCTCCTCGCTTCTTTGTCCACTTCTCCTCTAACATTTTGCGAAGTTTTAGCGGCTTACCGTCCACTAATAGCTCGGCTTCGACTTCTGTTTGTAGGTTGTGTATGTCGTTGCCGTATTCGTCCTGTGGCTTGACAGCAAACTGTGTGCGGTCTGTGCTGTCTTTATTGAACAAAACCCAAAGGAACGAATCGGCCAAAGTGGTCTTGCCCACAGAGTTGTCGCCGTATACATTGGCGGTTTTACCGTTTATGTTTAAGGTAAAGTCTTCTATACCCTTGAAGTTTTTTAAACATAAGGTATTAAGCCTTATGTCCACGTTTCATCCTCCTTTACTCTTATGGCATATAAAACACTTTATTTGATTTATTAATTAACCCATCGATGGACCGACTTATATCGCCCAAAATTTCCATCGCTCGTTTTTCCGTTGTGTATACACCCAACACATCGTAATCATCTGCATTGTCTTGATATAAAACCTGATTAATAATCCGGTAAAGATATCTATTATTTTCATGTTCCTTAAATCGCTCTATTGCGATTCTTTTGGCGTAAACTAGCGTCTTTCTGTCTTGTGAATGAATCCATATACCGTTCATATGCTCGCCTCCTTTACTTTTGTTAATTATTAAGATTTTGAAGATAGAAGATGAACAACACATTAATCAGAATATACATAATGGAAGACGACCATTGATTATAAAAAAGAATGTTAAACAGACTAATAATAATCCCAATTAAAGCACATGTTGTACCAAAATTAATAAGACATTTAAGAATATATTTACGAGACATATTTTGCCTCCTTCCTTTTCTCCCTCCACTCTTTTAGGTCTTCGT
>DUNL01000080.1 GCA_012839385.1 Clostridiaceae bacterium | reverse complement strand
TGTCACCCATATATTTGATATTTAAGGTATGGTGCAGGATGAGACTGGTATACTGTTCCAGACGATACTCCACCAGCGAAGCATGAAAAAGTAAGACCAGTAAACAGCAAAGACCCACGGCCGCCCAAATATAATAGAGTATCCACAGCCGGTGATGATAAAGAAAAATGGTAACGGCCAACCATAGTAGGCAACCCGCTGTTATAGTAGGGCGGCTTTTCGATACTACGGGAAAAGGGGCCCACTGTATATCACCCTGATCGGGAAGGCGGTCACTCCGCCCGCTGATATCGGCCAGGTAAAAACGCAGGAATTGAGCGGGGTAAACCTCTAAATCCTCCATGGGAATAGCGAATTCCACGCGGGAAGTGCCGGAGCCGGTTCCTTCGCCCCATCTTCCTCCATATTTTCCTTTAAGTTCACCCTCCATTGAATACAGGTAGACGGTCACATCTCCTTTCTGTAAACCTTGCGGTCGGTAGAAAATCTGCGCATATTTGTCTACCTTATCGGTATATTTTCCATTATTATTAAGATCAAAAAAAAGGCAGCATTCCATTCTATGGCCCCGTGGTTCGGGCAAGTAGCGCTCAATCATAAAGTAAAGCCGTCCCTCGTTTTCATTGGTGGCCCAGGAGAGCTTCTTGAAGTCATTGCCGCTTCGCCCATCGCCGGCAGGATCAGAGAGAGAGGTTCGCCCGCGCCAATCTCCAAATTGCCCGTCCAACTGTAAATTCGGCACCAACCAGCTTCCCGGGGGAAAGAGCCATATTACCGACATTATCAAAGCAAGACCCCCAAGCAGCTTTAGCCGGGAATTCACTCCTGATCACCTGCTCTTCTATGCCAAACTAAAGCCACCAGTACCAGAAGCATCGTAAACAAGCTAAAGATTTTTCCCCAGGTAAATATCGCTGTTTTTTTAATCATTATTTCCAGCCGGTGTGTTCCGGCCGGCAAATGCAGCTTAAGCAGGTTTTCGTAGTTGACCGCTTCTATTCTATTCTCGTCCAGTTTTACTACCAAACCGTCAATAAACGAAATAGGTACAATCATTTCCGCATCCTGTTCCAGGTGGTATGACATGCGATATCCCTCCTCACTGGCCTCATAGTCCAGCAAGGGAAGGAGGGTGTCACCCGAATACTCTGGATTCAGGCCCAAAATGTTTCGCAGCAACTGGGCACTCTCCGACTGCCCGCTCCGGTAGGCATGATAGCTCAAGTTAGCCCCCAGAAACCATATCTTCTGCCCCTTAATTATTTTATAACCCAGGATCGGAGCCTGGTTGCCATAATAGGAAAACTCCAATTCCACCTCATCTAGGCCCATCGGGACATAAGCCATCCACTCTCCTTCTTGGTGTAAGAGCGGAGGCAAAATCACCCGAATCTCCTCGCCCCGGACTTCAATTTCCTGCCGGATACTCACCGGTTCGCCGTAAACCCCTAAAAATTCCGGCTGTTTAGCTAGTATATTGGAGGGCATTCCCGCCATTTCGCGACTATGCCCTATCCGGAGGCCA
>DUNL01000227.1 GCA_012839385.1 Clostridiaceae bacterium | reverse complement strand
GTAGAGCATGCGGCTGTTAACCGCAGAGTCGTTGGTTCGAGTCCAACACGGGGAGCCATAAAAGAACGTCCAAACGGATACAATCCGAGGCGTTCTTTTTTTATTGCCTGAAACGTCAAGAAAACAGGGATTTCAGAGAACGCCAAATATAAGAAAGGGTGCAAAAAGGGCTAAAGTTACACTGTTCTGTCATATTTCTGCACCCTTGCTCGCTTCTCCTAATACAATTCAACGGTTGAATCCTAGTGATATGTTACGGGAATGTAGGTTGTAAGGTATAGCGACGGAAGTTATACGGACGGGGACTGGATGATGAAAAAGCTGAAATGAAATCACCTGTTAATTTTATGTGGTCGATATTGATCACTACACTGGACAGACTTACGTGAGTCTGTGTACCCAAATCAATCGCAATTAGCATTGGTTAATCATCTTATGCCACTTTAGTTCAGGCTAATTGATACAGTTTATATTGGTTACCCTGAATTTTTGTTTCAATTCAAACGAAAAAACAAACGCAAAATTTTACGTTTTAATTTGCGTTTGTTTAGATTTATAATGGCTGATCACAGATTGTTCGACAAACAGATCGAATATTTCAGGGATAAATACAATGTTTTTGTATGGGATCCTCCCGCGCATGGGGCTTCATGGCCGTTTCAATTCGATTTTACTTTGATGGAAAAGGCAAAATGGTTGTGTGAGATACTTGATAAAGAGAACATCTTAGAACCGGTCATCGTTGGTCAATCGATGGGTGGCTACGTGGGACAGGCATTTGCAGAGTTATGTCCGGATCTATTAAAGGGATACATAGCCATTGATTCGACTCCCTTACAAAGAAAGTATATGAAAAGTATTGAAATCTGGCTGTTAAAAAGATTGGAATGCCTTTACTTAATGTATCCGTTTTTTCAAAAATGCACCTAAGTTTCAAATTTGCACCCTAATGCACCCAAGGAAGACTTTCAAGTGGATTGTATTCGTTTTGTGTTACGATGCCATATAGAGCTTGTCTTTAGCTTTCCTTGACAATCTCCTTTTTCACTCTTTCGTTAAAATAAAATGCAAATCCGCCAAGTAGCAAGAATATGATTGATTTGGTTATCAGCACTGGAATAGGCAGATCAATCCCTGACGCGTACTGCATAATCACTTGAGGAATCATAACTATCCCCACAAAAATACCAATCTTAAGTATGATCATTAATAGCACGGTTCCCAGACTATCCTTTTTGCTCAAAAGATACAGAGTCATAAAGCACAGAGGGCTGATGATCCCGATATCCAATACATAGGTAATTTCCGTAGTGTACACTTCAATAAGGGATAAGCTTCTGCCAGCCAAAAGGCTTTGTACAATATCAGGTATCCAAGCGATAAAAGTTGATAAACCGCTGATAATGAGAAATGCTCTCAGACCACCGGTTAACGTAATTTCCTTATCCCATTCAAGCTCTCTGATATGTATGAACATGCCGAATAGCGAAGCCACAAATAAAAGCACATAGACTAAAAACAGACTGTTATAGGTCACGCCAAAGGAAATACTCGCCGCGCCGTACAAGACAACCGCATAAATGGAGATAAGACTCAGTTTGGATAGTTTATCGTTACCATTTCTGTACTTGATGTAGCTGTAGATGAACGTGGGAAGAGTGACAAACAATGTCGCAATATCGGTTCCGATGAAAATCGGGGCTTTAAAATAGGAATCAAACTGATATATTCCACTTCCGTAAATGGCTACCTTGTCCCCGTACAGGTTGATAAATTCATAGGAATTAGAGAAATTGATGGACAGTATTCCTGCAATTGAAGCAATTAAAGATAATATGATTACCATTCCTGCAAAATAATCTTTTCTTTTGGGCATTCAATGATACCTCCAAACTTTCTCTGTTATGAAAAGAAGCAATTTAACATACTTTATTAATTTTTTCGTTCCATGGGGTAGGACACCGTATATTATACCATTTATCCCAATCAATTTTATCTATGAGACCCCTATATTCATCCTTCTTCAGATTTAGAAAATCGATTCAATTAATCTAACCATTGCATCAAGTTCCTGCTGGGAAAGTAAATCAATCGTGTAAATGAGCAATTTTCTTTCACTTGAGTATGGCTAGCAATTTAAGTTGTTAGATAACATTTTTGTATGGCAGAATGTCCACCAGTCTTTATTCAAATGGTAACAATCTAATCAACACAAATATTCTGAGATTACAGTTGCTTAATCATTAAGTACTCGCTTAGGAGAGTGCCGTCTTTCACACGAATGGAATTGGGACGCTCTGCGAACTGTACAAAGCCCATCTTCTCATAAAGATGTTTGGCACGTTCGTTTCCTTCTATATATTCCAGTTCTAACTGCATAAGTTGTTTATCTTTTGCGATACGAAAAATTTCTTCAAAAAATAGAGTGCCGATCCCCTTATTCCACACCTTCTGCAGAACTGCAATGGCGATCCGCGCGCGATGCCTAACCTTTAATTTGTTCATAATGAAGAGAACGCAGTTGCCCACGGCCTCACCTTCAATAAAGCAAGTAATCATAAGATTGTAATCAGAAGTCGCGAGGCTTTCAAGGAAAATTAGAAACAAATGATAAAAATGATGCTTATAGCGAGCTTGTGGAATTTTTAGACCACATGGAAAGACCCCCCTTTACTGTTGGAGAAAAAAAGACGATTATTGATCCGGGAGATTGGCTGTCGACTGAAACAATGGGATTAATTGTTGAAGGAAAAATTAAGGCAGTCCAGGATCCTGACCGGTGCATGAAAGAAAATGATGAGATGATTTCTCAGTACCAAGCTTTTAAGGAGTCAGAAGAATATAGTGCCCTTTCGCTTATAAAGATATTTGAGAAAACCAAAGACCAACTGCAGCAAAGAGGTTATTATGAGGTAGCCATCCCACTTATTAGAAAAATGAGCCCTGATTACAATGAGTATTATTTAAAGCTGTTGAGCGCAAACGAGAAGTTTATTAGTGACGGTAAAATTATTGAAAATAATTAATCTTGCATGATTTCTTTTGTTTCTCCGCTTCATAAGTGCAATAAGATTCTTTTATCAAGAGTCTCAGGTGCGCTGACGTAATCAATTAGTCTGAACCACAGTTCTTCGCTGAACTTAATATCCATAATTTTGTAAACGTAAATAAAAACGGCAATCACTAGTAGCAGTGCCGTCTCTCCTTTATCGCTATATATCACTTGTGATATTAATTACAAAATACAACTGTTTCAGAGTAAACTCAAATGTTCGATATGACAGTTTCCTCGCCTTCTGTTGGTGCATTCCCATCGTGTTAAACAGCGGATAAATCAGAGAATTCTTTCTTGTCAGTCAACACAAAGTGAATCCAAACACTTGAATTAGAAGAAGACAAAAACTTGAATATATTATTGAAAGATAGATTAAATGCAAAGGGGGCTGTATGGCTGTATTAATTGAAGGACCGAAATGGTGTGGAAAAACAACAACAGCTCTCTTTCAAGCTATTGATTATTTTTATGCTAATGAAAATACTAATTTATACTTTATGAGAACTGTTAAGAGTAGGGATTGTTAAAGGCCTTCTAACCGTGAGACCTCACAAATCATTAGTTTGCATGTTACCCTTGTTCTTTTGTCGCCAATAAATATCCTTTTCCGTTATATTTGGTGCAATATGGTGAAGATGTCTTTAATTTATGTCATATTTAAAGACGCAAATATGAACCTGTAGATAATTTAGCTAGTTAGTATTGTTTACAGGTTCAACAATGAGTAGGGAGAGAAAAATGGATTTATCAAAATTATTAGCTCAAAGCGGATTGATTGAACAATTAGCGAATCAATTTAATCTAGGCAGTGATCAGGTAGAAAAGGTCGTGGAGAATGGATTACCGCGTATTTCCAGTGCGATCAATGAGAATGCCGCTTCTGAAAACGGTCTCAATTCCTTTCTTAAGGCCTTAACAGACCACAAAGACGATGATGTAAAAGGTATGCTGCAGAATGTGAACAAAGTAGATACGGAAGATGGGAGCAAAATCTTAGGTCATATCTTCGGCGAACGCAAACCGGCATATGAAGAGGAACTATCCCAGGAACAGGGCATCAGTGTTTCCAATGTAAGTGGAATCCTGAGTAGTTTAGCGCCCATTCTAATGGGACTGATGGGTAGCCAGCTGAAGAAAGGTGGCAAATCGGCCGACTTAGGTCTGCAAAATATCATAGGCTCATTTCTGGGCGATAATTCCAGTGTGACCAAGGCAGCATCTTCGTTCCTTGACGAAGACCAAGGCGGTAACTTTTTTAAAGATCTCTTGGGCAAGATTTTTAATAGATGAGCTATACAAATAGCAATAAATGTAGTTAACAATGCCCCTCTATAGCCTGATGGCCTTAGCGGGGCATCTTCAATTGACTTTAAAGCGTTTTATTAACTCCTGGAGCGCGAATTTTCCACTGGTGGCGGCTGTTGGAAGGCCGCCTGATAACCCGTGTAGGCTACATATCCCTCGGGTTTTTCATAATATTTTATAGGCTTTGGAGACGTCTTTAAATTCAAAGCCAATAATTAGAATCTTGACACTTTGGGCGTAGTTCAGCGACTGACAACGACTGGCCTTAAAAGAAATTGTAGAGTCTTTCTCATAGCACTAAAATGCTCTATTTCAACAAAAATTCGGGTATTGTCTGTTCCGGCTTTTTATATGGGTGATGCCTGACCGGAACGTCAAATCTCCAGCTATTATAGAGCACGGTTTTCTTCTGTGTAAATGTCTCAAAGCTGAACTTTCCGTGATAGTTGCCCATCCCGCTATTACCGACACCACCAAAAGGCGCGTACGAACTTGAAATATGAAGTACCGTATCGTTTACGCAGCCACCCCCAAAGGGTAGTTCGGTCAGCACTCTCTTTTTTACCGCATTATCATCTGTAAACAAATAGAGGGCCAGGGGTTTGGGACGTGTCTTTTGCTCTTGAATTAGGCGATCAAGTGAATCGTATGAGAGAACAGGTAAGATGGGACCAAAAATCTCTTCTTGCATCACCGGTGATTCCCAGTCCGGTTCATCAATGACAGTCATGCTAATTTGCCTTGTTGTCGGGTTGGACTTTCCCCCTACTACGATTACCTGATCTTTAGCTAGGGCTGTCAGGCGCTCAAAGTGATGACGGTTTACAACTTTCGGCCAGTATTTGTCGATATAGTCCCGATTAGAAAAAAGCGTTTCCGTCTGGCGTTTAAGTTCAGCTAACAGATCATTTTTTATCGACTTATGGCAGATCACATGATCCGGTGCTATGCATGTTTGACCTGCATTTAAAAGCTTGCCGAAAAGAATCCTTTTCGCGGTAGCTTCAATTTTCGCTGTCTTGTCAACAATAACGGGTGACTTGCCTCCTAATTCTAAGGTAAGAGGTGTCAGGTTTTTGGCCGCTGCCTCCATAACTACTTTGCCTACCGCGGGACTACCGGTGAAGAAAATATAGTCGTAAGTATAGGTAAGTAGAGCTTGGTTCTCCGCCCTACCGCCAGTGATTGTCACTACATCACCATTGGGTAAAGCTTCCTCAAAGACAGATCTTAGAATCTCAGCAGTCGCGGGCCTGTAGGCGGACGGCTTGACAAGCACTGTGTTTCCGCCCGCGATCGCCCCGATCACAGGATTCACGGTTAATAGGAAAGGATAATTCCAAGGCGACATCACAAGCACGACACCGTAAGGATCGTGATGGATTCTTGTTTTCCCGGGTAGTTGAGCGAAGGATGAGCGCGCGCGACTTGGCTTAAGCCAGCGCTTCAGATTTTTTTTAATATATCTGATCTCACTAAGACAAGCCCGATCTCAGCCATGAATGCTTCATGTGGTGACTTATTTAAGTCTAAATAAAGCGCTTCCATGATTTTTGACTGCTGACGGCGAATAGTTTGCTCCAATTTATCTAAAAGATCTATGCGCTCATTAGCAGTTGTTACTTGGCGCTCTTCGAAACAATCCTTAGCGCGCCAATATGCCTTCTCTATCAGTTCCTTGTTAGACATCTGTTTATCCTTAATTATTCTGTGACCTGATCTTCGAGAATCTGTTTCCAATGAGCTAATTGATCGCATTCTTTCTTGGTGAGAGCCGGGATTTTTGGATCCATCTCTTCTAAGGTATCAGCTACCACCTGTGAGATTAGCGTGCGGGAAAACCATTTTTTATCAGCAGGCACGACATACCAGGGAGCATGCTTGGTAGAAGTATTCTGAATCATTTCCTCGTAGAGTCGTTGGTAGTCATCCCAATGTTCCCGTTCTTCGATGTCGCTGGAGGAGAATTTCCAGTTCTTATCTTTTTCCAGGATGCGATCAAGAAGGCGTACCCGCTGTTCTTCTTTGGAGATATGCAAGAAGAATTTAAGCACAACATAACCTTGTTGGGTTAGATATTTTTCCCAATTGTTGATCTGTTCATAGCGTTGTTGCCAAACTTCCTCACCTAGCAACCATTCAGGAATTTGCGATTTCTCTAAGAGATTATGTACCTGCGTGATTACTACTTCCTCATAATGAGAGCGGTTAAAGATGCCAACATTCCCGCGTCGGGGTAGCGCTTTTACTATACGCCACAGATAATCGCGATCCAGCTCCTCCGGTGAGGGAACTTTAAAGGGCGTCACTTGAACACCCTGTGGATTTAGACCTCTCATAACATGTTTAATCGCGCCATCTTTACCGGCGGCATCCATGGCCTGAAAAATAATCAAGAGACTTTGCTTGTCTTCAGCGTATAGTCTCTCCTGCAATTTAAACATGCGCTTCTTATTATTCTTTAAAATAGCTTTACCGACCTTCTCATGCTCTAAATTGGCTGAGTCATCACAGCGAAAATCTCGCAGACGGAAATTTTTTGCTTTGTCTATGCGATAAGGTTCAGTTTTAAGTTTTGGCAGTTCTGAGTCATGAATAGTTGGACTATTATCAATATTATCGTTACTCATAATATTCTCCCTGATTTTAGTGGCAGGATGTGAAAAAATTTTTTTCGCTCCCCGCAATTTGTACAGACACAGCTAACTATTATAATAACAGCTCAATAGAGCTAAAACAGTTTTTCTCTCGACAAAAGGTAATATAGACTGTAAATGACATTCTAGCAGAACCAGAAAGAAAAATTATTCTCGATTAGAATAAATCAGCTGGGGACAATTATTTATCGACTTCTTGTGTCTCCTGCTACCGAGATAGAACTAAACTTATGTCAGGATAGTACTATAATTAATTCAGAACTATTTTGAAGGAGGATTTAATCATGGTAGATTTGAATAAAATGAAAGATTCAGTAGCAGATAAAGTCGAAGATGTAGCAGAGAAGGTTGGGGAAACAGCCGGAGCGGGAGCAAAAAAACTGGAAGATGCAGTTGACGTTGGCCGTGAAAAGGCAGAAGGTGTTGTCGAAGGCGCTAAAGAAAAAGTTGGCGGCCTCTTTGATAAGAAAAAGTAGAGTCTGGTTAAGAATGTTGGTGGCAGATCCAATTAGTTTCCCGGCCGGATCTTATAACTTGCCAACTTTCCGGAAGAATTAGAGAAATTAAATATTTAAAATTAAATAGCAGGACATGGCTCACGATACGCTATGTCCTGTTTTTTAATGATAAGGTAAAGATAGATTAAGTATAGACAGACAGTATAGAATTATATTGTGAGAAAAAAGCGACAGACCAATTAATATTTTTATCAGAGTGAGAAAGTCAGCAAGTCGCAATATAGGCTTTTGCGAGTTATCCGGTCGCTTTTTGTCGCAGTTT
>DUNL01000017.1 GCA_012839385.1 Clostridiaceae bacterium | reverse complement strand
TTTACACTTCAATATGAAATGAGCTACACTAATATATTAAACATGCTGGAGCTTTCAGACATACCTATTTTTTCAAAAGAAAGAAGTGACGGTCATCCTTTCGTGATAGCCGGTGGCCCATGTGCATATAACCCGGAGCCGCTGGCGGACATCATGGATTTTTTTGTTATAGGGGAGGCCGAAGAGGCCATTATAGAGGTTATGAATCTGTATAAGAGTTTTAAGGAAAGGGGTGAAAAGCGGCGGCAACGGTTTTTGGAGGAAGTTGCACGAATTCCGGGAGTTTATGTACCTTCTTTATACCGAGTATCATATAATGATGATGGGACTTTAAAGGATATTGTGCCGGAAAAAAACGATATCCTCAATAGGATACAAAAAAGAGCGATAAAAGACCTGGATAGTGTCTACTATCCTACTGATTTTGTAGTCCCTTATATGGACATTGTTCACGACCGAGCTGTCCTAGAGATTTTTCGCGGTTGTACAAGGGGCTGCCGTTTTTGTCAGGCAGGAATGATTTATCGTCCGGTAAGGGAAAAGTCGGCAGATCGCCTGGAAAAGCTGGCTAAAGACATTATTGCATCAACGGGCTATGGGGAAATATCCTTGGCATCATTAAGCACCAGTGATTATTCAGAATTAAAACAGCTTACTGAAATACTGACTAATGAGTTCCGTCAGTGTCAGGTAGGTTTATCACTGCCGTCTCTTAGAATCGATGCTTTTTCCCTTGAACTTGCCAAAAAGGTTCAAGAAATAAAAAAATCAGGCCTTACATTTGCACCGGAAGCCGGGACACAAAGGCTAAGAGATGTAATCAATAAAGGCGTGACGGCGGAAGACCTTCTGTCTTCAGTTAAGGATGCTTTTTCTTCAGGTTGGAATACGGTAAAGCTGTATTTTATGACTGGCCTTCCTACAGAAACCCATGAGGACTTAAAAGGAATATCCGACCTTGCTTATGCCGTTGTAGATGTATATCGAAAGATTCACGGTCACACCAAGGGCCTTAAAGTCAATGTCAGCACATCAACCTTTGTCCCTAAACCATTTACGCCTTTTCAGTGGGAAGCTCAGATAACACTGGGGGAAATTGATGAGCGTCAAAAGTATCTAAGGAGCCTACTCAGGAAAAGTAAAAATATATCTTACAGCTGGCATGACGGTAGGTTGAGCTTTTTGGAAGCTGTTTTTTCCAGAGGGGACCGAAGATTGGGTCAGGTTTTAAAAATTGCCCATGACAAGGGTTGTAAATTCGACGGGTGGAATGATATTTTTTCTTTTGATAAGTGGATGACGGCTTTTAATGAAGCAGGCGTCGACCCGGAATTTTTTGCTTACCGCAAGAGGACACATGCTGAGTTTTTCCCATGGGATATTATAGATCCCGGTATTGATAAAAAGTTTTTACTCAGGGAACTGGAAAGGTCAAAAAAGGCTGAAGTTACACCTGACTGTAGAATAAGATGTCATGACTGTGGGATAAATAGGCTGAAAGACGGTGATTTTTG
>DUNL01000023.1 GCA_012839385.1 Clostridiaceae bacterium | reverse complement strand
GTGGTCTTGTGTGACGGAAGAAGCCATTAACGCCCGTAGGGAATATTACCGGAAATACCAACAAGAAAACCGGGAACGGTTGAATGCATACCAACGCCAATGGCGTGCCAAGAACGCCGATAAGGTCAGGGAGTATAACAAGCGTTATTGGGAAAAGAAAATCCAATCGGCGTAGGTGGTGCGATATGTCAGTGTTCGTGGACTTTTTAGACAGTCTGCCCAAGAGAAATGCCATTGCAGTTGGTCACATGTTGCACCAGCTTTCTGAAGATGATGCCGGTTTCATTGAAGATTATCTGATAAGCGGTGCGGCAATTCCGGGCAACATTATTGCTAGAATCAATCAGGCGTTTAAAGATTCCGGTTATCCTCAAATGACCTGGGAAACGTGTCAGATTGATACTAGTGGCATGCGGTTCGATGGTTGGTTAGATGAAATTGAGTAAGCAATTAAGACTTAGAGCCTTCCTAAGTCGTGGAGGTAATCAATCAGGAAAGGGGTGATTTCATGACTGACAAGCAGAAGCGGTTTGTGGATGAATACTTGATTGACTTGAACGCTACACAAGCGGCAATCAGGGCGGGGTACAGTGAGAAAACAGCTAGGTACATAGGGTATGAGAACCTGACAAAACCCCACATTTCTAACGCTATTCAGGAGCGGATGGAGCAACTCGAAGATGTAAAGATTGCTTCCATCAAGGAAATTCTCGAATATCTTACTGCCGCAATGCGTGGAGAAATTCAAGAAGAAGTCGTTGTCTTGGAGGGTTGGGGTGATGGATGTACTGAAGCCCGAATCATTACCAAACAAATCAGTGCTAGAGACAGACTGAAGGCGGCTGAACTGTTGGGTAAACGGTACAACTTGTTCAGTGACAAGTTCAGCATGGAATTGACCATTCCTGTTGTCATAAGTGGCGAAGATGATTTGGAATAACACTAAAAAATGAAAGGTAGAGATGAAATGAAAACGGATATTAAGAACAAGATTCAGGCGATTATTGAGCAGTACAGCACCATTACGAAGGCACTTCTGAATGACATTAAGGAACTAGAAGCAGATCAAGTATATTCTGCCGACTACCGGCAAGATAAAATCCGGCAAGTACAAGCCTTGATGAAGGAGACTGACGGTAAGTTTAATGCACAGTTGGTGGAACTCCTGCAAGGTACTATCCAAGACATAAATGGGATTAGTCTCAACAAACCGGCTGATTATCAAGCCCAAATTTCAAATGCACTAGAGTTCATCAAGATGTCTGGTGAAGGTCTCACCGATGAACAGGCGTTTGAGATTATTACCCCTTTCCTTGGTGATTACCGGACTATGCGACTGTTCAGGAATGTTTTTGCAAATCGTTCTGGAAACACGTGTAATGTCACCCTGTTCATGTTGAGTAGATTCGATGCCATCATTGCCAAGTTGGAAGAACTTGCCGACCTTGCCAAGCAGTTCTTCAATTGTGGTTCCTATGCAGTGAATAGTTTGGGCTTTACAATCCGAACTAACATGGTATTGGGTGAAGCTGAAGCCATTGATTCTATGATGGATAAGCTGAACGACCGGCTGAAACTCAACTTCAGTGAGATTGAAGAGGACATGGAAAAAGAGATTCAGGACGAACTGACTGCGGAAGAGTAGGATTCACTTGTTAACTCTACACCTACTGAAGAATAACCATTGACAAGCTACATCATGTATTCGTGGTGTAGCCTTGTCTTATTCAAAGGAGGGCAGTTCATGGAGGAATGCAAAGAGCTAGTCCAAGAAGATGTAATACCCATTGTGCTGAATGTTTTTAGTAACCTTAAGTTATTAAAGCCACAGGGAACTAACGCCTTTCAGAAAACGGAGAAGTTGCTTTACAGCTACAATGATTTCAAGGCAGTGATAGAAGATAAGCGTAAGCAGATTGAGGAAATAAGATTTAATGGATTGCCTGAAAGAAGTAAGTGTTTGATTATTATTTCATCAGGGAGCCGGTTCGGTTCAATGACTGAATTTGATAAGACTGAAACTGCAATCATGAACCTTGAAGAATCCATCGTCAAAATGAATCATTACGTGGAGCTTATCGAAGCGGCACTGGAAAGGATTCGTGACGATGAATATTACGATGTCATTATCATGAAATACTTTGAGGGTGCCACTCTTGATGATATGGCATTTGAATTGGAGCGTGACCCTAGCACGATAACACGTAATAAGAACCGTTTAATCAACTCGCTGAAGGTCTATCTGTTCCCGGATGAATCAATGTCGGAAATATTCGATTAGGAGCGATGAATTTGATGAACCATAGAAAAGCCCTTCAAATGTTGTGGAAAGGTCGTTGTACTATTACGATTTGGGAAGAATACGTTGACCCGGTAACTAAGAGAACTAAGTTCAGGGAGGTTGTGGCGGTAGAGGATGAACCCTGCAAATTGTCCTTTGAGACAGTGAGTGCCGCAAGTGAACATGGTGAGATAGCAAGTGTTGGTCAAGTGGTTAAGCTATTCCTTGCCCCTGAAATTGAAGTTCCTCCCGGCTCAAAGATAACGGTTACACAAAATGGAGTAACCACTGATTATGCTAATAGCGGTCAACCGGCAATTTACACTAATCATCAGGAAATAATTCTCACGCTATATGAGGAGTGGGCGTAATGGCTAGATGGGGCAGTGTGGACTTTAGGGAACTGAAGAAGCTTCAGAAGCAACTGGAACAAATGGAGCGGGTGGAATTTCAGAAGTTCTGCCAATCATGTGCGAAGGAATTAGCCGCCCGATTATTGGCGAAGGTGATTCATCGAACCCCTGTTGCAGATTATAATAAGCCTGTTAATTTCACTACTAAGGATGGAAAGAAGGTCTCATTCACTCCCAAGACTGGCATGCAAGGAGGAACCCTGCGAAGGGGATGGACTGCAAAGACTGAACAGGAAGCGATGGCAGGGGGTGGTTCAATCTCTCCTAATTCGGCGTTGACCTTCGCCAAGGGTCTGGAAGTTACGAAGCAAGGCGATGTCTACCAAGTTGAGATAATAAACCCGGTGCATTACGCTTCTTATGTCGAGTATGGACATCGGACTAAGAACCATAAAGGGTGGGTTGAGGGGCATTTCATGCTGACCATATCTGAAGAAGAGTTGGACAGACAAGCACCCCAAATACTAGAGAGAAAGCTTGCGAAGTTTTTGGGTGACATCATGAAGTGATGGAGAAGCCGCCTAAGTCTAATTTAGCCACCTGTGCAATCAACCGAAGGTGGAATTCTCTCCTTGCTTTATGGTAAGGTAATGTCAATCCCGCCCCTTCACCTTAGTAAAACCTTAGTAGTCTCACCTTACCATTACCTTACCATAAAGCAAGGAGAGAATTCCACCTTCGATTGATTGCATAGGTGGCTAAATTGGACTTAGGCGGCTTCTACATCACTTCATGATGTCACCCAAAAACTTCGCAAGCTTTCTCTCTAGTATTTGGGGTGCTTGTCTGTCCAACTCTTC
>DUNL01000199.1 GCA_012839385.1 Clostridiaceae bacterium | reverse complement strand
TCAACCGCAAATGTTTGTACACCGTATTCTTTAGCCAGAAACACCGAGGTTAATCCCTTGCCGCAGCCCAGATCTAAAACACGCATTTCCTTCGTGAGTTCAACACTTTGGGTGATCTCGTCAAGCATTAGCATTGCGTTTGGACCCATAAAATTTTGCGATAGAAAGTGCTTATCGTACTTTTCTGTACGGTGATAGTTATTCATATTTTTACCTCCGAATTTTTATGAAAGGGAAAAAATAATTACTCATCAACCTTTTTGAAAACAACGGTCTTTTCTTTCAAAGATATTTTGCTTACTTGATAGCCATATTCCATTAATTCCTTTTTATAATTCAAAAAAGCTTCCGAAAAAGTCATCTTTAATCCACTATAAAAGAGCTCCAATTTGATTCTTCGATTTTTTATCCAATATTTCACCTGACAGCGCATTTAAAATATAGCTTTCTATTTCATCAGTTTTATGGCTTTTTTTAATGATGAGCAAGACGTTAAGGATATCAAGGAGTATGGATTTACGCATGGTTTCTTTGACAGCACTGATGTCAAGGTTGATTAATCTGGATGCTATTCTATCCTGCAGCCCAGGCTTGGCCATAGCAATTGTGCCCAACGATTGAATGCATTGGCGTATCGTTATGGGCTTTTTGTCGTTAAGAAGCGTCAGGTAATCATCAATAATACATTCCATCCTGTTTTCCGTATCCCATTTTGTGTTCTCTGCAATCAGCATCAGCCCTATACTTCTCTGATAAGAATTGTCGCTTTTCAGTTTGTTCCGGAGGGTATCCCAATACGGATAAACATCAGCAAAGAATAAAGACCTGTTTTGCAGAAGGAGAAAAGCCTGATATCTGATACTATCGTCTTTTGATGTTAACCATTCGATAAGCTGAGGAATATCCTCCTTGTTCAGAGTCTTCGATGATTCCTGTAAATCGCTTTTCGAAATTGGCATAAGACTATCTATTGTTATCACTTTAATTCCCTCCAATCAGGTCTTTACAATTCTCTTCGTATTCTTTATTTAATTTATTAAATGAACATTTTCAATGTTTTTAGTTATTTTCGAATTCCCTTTACAAGCTATCACTTATTGCCTTTATAAATTTTTCAACACCTTGATCGATAGCATCAATCAACGAAGATTGATCCTCAAAATTTGGTGTGGGTGTCAATACGCATTCAATGATAGCATCCGGATTATTAAGATCATGAAAAACATTCACATCAGCAAAAATGTTACTGTTAAGTAAAGATGCGTAACTTTTTGCAATATCTCTGTTCCGAGCAGAAAGCCATACTTCAAAATTTCCCGGTTCATGTAAATAGACAATTGCTATTTTTAGGCCTTTATCCTTTAAAAGCTTCGTACTCAGAGAAAAATAGGACATATCCATGTGACCTTGATATATGCTGCTTACATCATAATGCGGATGTTTCTTGATAAACTCAGCTCTTAATTTCCCTAAAAATTCTAATATTCCTTTATACGCAATTTGTATTTTACCCTGTTGTAAATGATGCGTATACCCCTCAATTAGCTCATTCAGAGTCTTCATATTTTGCCTCCTTAATTTTTAATTTTCACAACGTTTTGTCAAACATCCAACCTGACCACACAACCCCGTCTTTTTCAAAAAACATCTAAATCGACCACTCGCGAATCCCTGACATCTAAACTGACCACTCGTCAAGCACCGACATCTAAATCGCTCTGTCACGTCCAAAATCATGCCTTTGTACTTGTTCCCGCGAAGCGATATTTTGACGATTTCAGCACGTCGGATTTTCACTCCAAAATCCCGAAAGTGCCAGTATTACTGGGCTTTTCACACACTCATTTCTCCACCCTTGACATCAATACAACCGTCTCAACGTGGCTTGTATGGGGAAACATGTCGACTGGCTGTACTGTCTCAAGTAAATATCCTCCTTGGGCTAGAATAGATAGATCCCGAGCTAAGGAACTAGGATTGCAGCTTACGTAGACTAACCGAGGTATGTTGGCAGAGATTATCGCATATAGCACCTCCGGCTCACAACCTTTGCGGGGTGGATCGAGAAAGGCCACGTCAAC
>DUNL01000081.1 GCA_012839385.1 Clostridiaceae bacterium | reverse complement strand
TGTGTCTGTCCTTTAAATCTTTAAAAGTATTATCTACATCACCCACGATTTGGCAACAGCTTATTACATCAGTGACCGTATTGCCATAATGCAAAGAGGCCACATCGTTGAAATTGGGCCCGTAAAGAAAGTTTTGGCGGAGCCCTTCCACCCGTATACAAGGCTACTTAGAGAGTCCATTCTCGAACCAAATTCTGAAACCGCCTGGGATGAAGAAATCACGCTGTCCACTATCGAGACGAAAGAATTTGCCAGGCAGGGATGTAAATTCGCCAACCGCTGCGACTCTAGGCTGCCAATTTGTGAGGAGACCGAACCTCCCCTTTCGTTTGTCGATGGGAGAGAAGTCAAATGTTGGCTTTATGGTGTGCAAGGTAAGCACGACACAGCATCATGATTGACGAAAGAATGCCAATAAAACAGTTCGGATGTAGCCCAGCTGTTCCATTACCAACCTAAATTGAGGGATGAGACAACCATGCTGATATATTGACAAAAGGAGCCTTGCAAAGGCTAGGGTTGCCCAACAGTATTTGCTCCAACATTCAATTGGTTCTAGAGAGGTCTTTGCGCTGAACCACGTCACTAGACATAGCATAACGACTAGAAACAACTCTTGTTAACGGCGGTTATCTTTGGTCCCCAGGCAGCGACCTCTGCCCTGAGTCCAAGTTCTATTGCACAGTCTACAGACCGAATACTGCCTCTGATAAGAAGGGCGGTTTGTGTCTGATTTTGTAAGGAGCCTCGCAAATGCAGAGTACCATCTCTTTGATTCAACAGCATGGTGCCTAAGAAAGAGGAACTCGCTGAACGTCTGGATACACTGGGTATTGGCATTATGACGTCGTACACCTAATCAAGGACCAACAAACTTGACACTGGGTGCGGAACAACCATATACGAATCAGGGAGGAAATGAATATGGTAATACAGGCTTACATTGATCCAAGACGACAAGTAGGTAGGCGCGATACTATGATTTACGGCCACTTTCTGGAACATTTTCACCGCCAAATATATGAGGGAATCTATGAGCCGGGATCACCGTTATCGAATCGTTTGGGCCTCAGGAAGGATGTTATCACTGCTTTGCAGGAGATAGAAGTCCCCGTTGTAAGATGGCCTGGGGGATGTTTTGTCTCATCGTATCATTGGAAGGATGGAGTTGGGAATAACAGAGTCCCCGTTTTTGACAAGGCATGGAGGGTTGAGGAACCAAATACGTTTGGAACTGACGAGTTTATCATGTTTTGTCGAGAGATCGGTGCCGAGCCTTATATCTGTACCAATGCAGGAACCGGCTCACCTGAAGAAATGAGCGATTGGGTTGAATACTGCAACCTAAAGGATCAAGGAAAATGGGCAAGGAAAAGAATCGAGAATGGACATGAAGAACCATTCAATGTTAAATACTGGAGTATCGGAAACGAGAACTGGGGCGCCCATGAAATCGGTGCTAAGACTTCAGCTGAATGGTCCAGGTATGTGGCAGAAGCAGCTAAAATGATGAAACGTGTTGATCCTTATATCGAACTATTTGCAGCTAGTGTCGTCGACATAGATTGGAATATCAACCTACTAAAGGAAGCAGGACAATATCTTGATTGGATTTCGATACATGGATATTGGGACAAAGTATGGACCAATAACGATCTTGCCTCATATGAGAAATCAATGATTTACACTACAGCTATAGAAGAACCCATCTTGAAGACCAAATACATCCTTGGTGCTCTGGGATATTTAGGAAAAATAAAAATCGCATATGATGAATGGAATATGCGTGGTTGGTACCATCCTTACATTCATCAGAACACTGTTAAGGCAACAGCCGAGGAATGTGCAAAGCCAAGGGATGATAATGACATAAATTCAAGCTATACAATGGCAGATGCTGTATTCTCAGCATGTTTCTTGAATCAGTGCTTAAAGCACTCTGATATCGTAGGTATGGCCAATTTCTCACCTACTGTTAACACTAGAGGTGCAGTTTATACTCATAAGGAAGGCATAGTCCTGAGGCCCACCTATTTTGTGTTTAAACTATACACAAAGTATATGGGTGAAGCGATCGTTGATAGCTGGATACCACACAATAGA
>DUNL01000136.1 GCA_012839385.1 Clostridiaceae bacterium | reverse complement strand
TGAAGCGCCTCCACAAGAACCTGCAAAATAGCTTGGTGACCAAAGTGCTCCCTTGTAGTAGTTGCTCTCCATGCCTGGATAACGCTGTCTTAAATGTCTTGATGAAACGCCTTTAAGGCTGTTGACAAGTTTAGATACGCAAACCTTGGGCGGATACTCAATCAGTAAATGCACATGGTCTTTTTCACCCTCGAATTCAACAAGCTTTGACTCAAAGTCATTACAAACGTCAGCAAATATCTCTTTGACCGCATCAAGTATCTCAGCAGTAAAAACTTGTTTACGATATTTAGTTACAAATACCAGATGAACATGCATTAAAAAAACACAATGTCTGCCTGTTCTGATTTCATTTGATTTACTCATAGACCTATTGTATAATATAAGTATGAAAATTGTCAAGGCGTATAAATATAAATTAAAGACCAATAAAAATATTGAGGAGAAATTTCGCCAGATAGCAGGCTGTTGCAGGTTTGTATATAACCTTTTCCTTGCTCAAAAAATACAGGAGTACAGGACGGATTTTGTTATGCCAAATTACTATGATCAGGCCGTACAACTCCCTCTTTTGAAAGAAGAATATCCATGGTTAAAAGAAGCTCCCTCTCAGGTTCTTCAACAAGCTCTTAAAGACCTTGAACAGGCATATAAAAACTTTTTCAGACGTGTAAAGTCCGGTGGTGTACCCGGGTTCCCAAAGTTCAGAAAAAAAGGTGTGCACGATTCTTTTAGATACCCCCAGGGAATTAAGATAGAGGGAAGCAGAATATATCTGCCTAAGGCAGGGTGGGTATCATTCCATAAAAGCAGAAGTATACAGGGTGAAATCAAGAATGTTACCGTATCAGAAAGTGCCTCCGGTTGGTATGTATCCATCCAGACCGAGCAGGATGTTCCTGATGTTGTCCATTCCTCAAATACTGCTGTTGGCGTAGATGTTGGTGTCAGAGTATTTGCGGCTCTCTCTGACGGGACAACCTACATGCCTGTAAACAACCTGAAAAAACTTGAAAAGAAGCTTACTAAAGTTCAACGTGACCTTTCGAGAAAAAAGAAAGGCTCAAACAACTTTAAAAAGAATGCTAAGAAGCTAGCCTTAATGCATGAAAGAATAAAAAACACCAGAATGGATTATCTTCACAAAGTAAGCACAGAGATAAGCAAAAACCACGCTGTTGTTGTGCTTGAGAACCTGAAAATATCCAATATGTCGCGCTCAGCGAAAGGAACTGTTGAAAGCCCGGGGGAAAATGTCAAAGCCAAGGCAGGACTTAATAAATCGATCCTTAACCAGGGCTGGGGTATGTTTCGCAATATGATTGAGTATAAGACAAAGCATTCCGGTGGGAATATAATACTCGTAGACCCCAGGTATACATCACAGACCTGTCATAACTGCGGGTATACATCAAAAGAAAACAGAAAAACACAATCACATTTTCATTGTACAGTTTGCGGATATGAACTTAATGCAGACATAAATGCTGCAAAGAATATCCTGGCGGTCGGGCTGACCGTTTCTGCCTGTGGAGCTGCTGCGTCAGCGGCACAATGAAGCAGGAATCTCTCGTCCTTCAGGGCGGAGAGGATGTCAATCTCAAGCAATGTACCGGATTAGTCTTTGCTTGACGTGTTATTGCTCAAATTTTTTCTGATGCAATAAGGCTTATACTTACTGTTTTTATGATGCCTGATGCATTC
>DUNL01000183.1 GCA_012839385.1 Clostridiaceae bacterium | reverse complement strand
GTTGGCAGAACTCGAGGCTCATCTGGCTCCGGACAAAGTTCATATTTGTGACGGATCGCAGGAAGAATATGAGCGTCTCCTGGCGCGAGAAGTGGAGAGAGGGGCGGCGACTCCTCTCAATCGGGAGTTAAGACCGGGTAGCTATCTGTTTCGATCTGATCCTTCTGATGTCGCGCGTGTTGAGGATAGGACATTTATCGCTTCCGCGACACAAGAAGACGCCGGGCCGACTAATAATTGGGTTGCTCCCTCTGAGCTCAAGAAGACTATGTCCGCGCTATACAAGGGGTGTATGAGAGGGCGGACTATGTATGTCATTCCCTTTTGCATGGGGCCGCTGGATTCACCGCATTCTCGTCTGGGCGTGGAAATAACGGACAGCGCTTATGTAGTAATTAATATGCGCATTATGACCCGCATCGGTACTCCCGTTTTAGATATGATCAACGACGGCAGACCGTATGTGTCCTGCTTGCATTCTGTCGGTTTCCCTCTCCACCCGGGACAAGAAGATAGGCCCTGGCCTTGCGCTCCGATGAAACAAAAGTATATTTCCCATTTCCCGGAAACACGTGAGATCTGGTCCTACGGTTCCGGTTACGGCGGTAACGCCCTGCTGGGTAAGAAATGCTTCGCATTGCGGATCGCTTCCGTACTCGGCCGTGATGAAGGCTGGATGGCCGAACATATGCTAATCCTCAAACTTACATCTCCGGAGGGCAGAGTCTATCATATTTGTGGCGCGTTCCCCTCCGCTTGCGGCAAGACTAATCTAGCTATGATCAAGCCAACGCTGGAAGGCTGGAAAGCAGAAACTGTAGGAGACGATATCGCTTGGTTGCATTTCGGTGAAGATAGCCGTCTCTGGGCAATTAATCCCGAATCAGGTTTCTTCGGCGTCGCTCCCGGAACCTCCTACAAAACCAATCTAAATGCTATGAAGGCCGTAGAATACAACACAATTTTCACTAATACCGCCTTAACCGACGAGGGAGATATCTGGTGGGAAGGCATGGGTGGCGCAACACCGGAACATCTGATCGACTGGCAAGGTCAAGACTGGACCCCTGAAAGCAGTAACAAGGCTGCTCATCCCAACGCTCGCTTTACGGTACGTACAGATCAGACACCGTCCATCGCCGCGGACTGGGAAGCTCCGCAAGGAGTACCTATTGACGCTATTTTGGTAGGTGGACGCCGCTCCGATACCATACCTTTGGTTTACGAGAGCTTTTCTTGGCAACATGGAGTCTTTTTGGGATCCATCATGGGTTCCGCTATTACGGCTGCCGTAATTTCCGACCAGGTAGGAAAAGTAAGACGAGATCCTTTCGCTATGTTGCCCTTCTGTGGCTATCATATAGCGGACTATCTCAACAATTGGTTGCGAATAGCCGAGAAAACAGATCCGGACAAATTACCGCGTATCTTCTCTGTCAATTGGTTCCGTCAAGATGAAAACGGTAAATTTATCTGGCCCGGTTTCGGAGATAATATTCGCGTCTTAAAATGGATTGTCGAACGCTGTGAAGGTCAGTCCGGAGCTCGGAAAACCGCGGTTGGTTATATCCCGGGACCGGAAGACCTAGAGCTATCAGGCCTGAACCTTACTGACAGCCAACTTAGCTCGCTCCTGACCGTCGATAAGAATGAATGGCGGGCTGAGACCGCCTCAATCCGCGATAACTTTGAATCTTATGGACCCAAGCTCCCCGCTCAATTACTGGCGGAGCTCGCTGACCTTGAATTACGGCTAGAGGAGCAAGAATAGCTCCTCTAGCTACCTTAATAGAAAATATATTTACTGGAATTTGCGCTTATAGTAAAAAATTAGGCTGGAGCGTACAAGTACAACCAAGATCGTCGCCCCCAGCAGGCTGAAGAAAACCGTCTCATTAAAGCGCCAATGCCGTGGCCAGAGTAATACTGTAAGAGACAATATTCATGCCGACAGAACCCGCTTTCTGATCAATCATTTGATTTCTCTCGTCGTTTTCCTCAATGTACCACTCCCGCATACGAGTCTCATCCTTCTGAGCCCGTATGCTCTGCACCAACGTCGCGCCTAGCGAGAAAATTACAACACACATTATTCCTGTCTGAAAACCGATCATGAATGAAGTAATCCGGTCTGACAACTTCGGCGCTTGATAGACCAGCGCGAATACGAGCACAACAATTGCCAGCACTAAGCCTACAGCGGACACAATTTTACGCCGTTGGATGGTATTTCTAAATGTTTGCATCTATATATCCTCCGTATCTGAAAATATAAATACTTCTTCAATCGTTTTGTCGAAGTATCTGGAAATCTTGAAGGCAAGTGGCAGCGATGCGATATACTTGCCTGTCTCAATCGATGTTATCGTCTGCCTGGTCACGCCGACAGCGGCGGCCAGTTCTGCTTGTGATATCTTCATCTTCTTTCTAAGTTGCGGAATCTTCGTTTCCATATCCTCACCTTTGTCAAGTTAACTTGACATAAGTATAGCAAGCTTTGCACAATATGTAAAGCCTACTTTGCAAACATTTTACATTCGCTAAATTTCTTAGTTATGTTTCTTTGATTTTTCAATTGCGGGGAGAGCAAGACGGACAGCGCTGAAGGCTGTGAGAATATAATAGATAGAATAAATTAAGATAGCAAAGAGAAGCGTCTGTCGCACAGAATCCGGATAACCGGTAAGACCAACTAATTTTACAAGCCTAGCTATAAAGCGAAAAGCAAATATGGAGTGAAAAATAGCCAACGCCAGCGGCAGATAAAAATAAAGCGCCGCTTCTATAATAATCTGTAGGCTTAAGTACTTGCGCTGAGCTCCAATCTGGCTCAGAACACGATAACGTTGCCGGTTGTCACTGACTTCGCTTAGATGCTGCAAGGCTAGAATAGTAACAGTAATTAGAATAAAAGTCAGACATATATATAATCCGACAAAACTAAATATTACACGCACGCCGGCATTTGACTCAAGCTCAACTTTGCTGTCAATAAAGCGCGCGTATCCGCAATCGTAATCAAAAGCGAAGTTTCTGTTTGCCGCTACTCGCAGATCGGACATCAGGTTTTCCGTTGCCATGCGGTAATTATCAGTCGCGGCCTCGTCCTCTCTGAACAGTCCGACTCTGTAACCGGGGTTAGCGAGCGACAGTTGGGAGGAAGTCGCGTCCGGCACTATTACCAGTAATCTACCTGTCATGCCCAGCAAGGGCCAATATTTTTCATTTGCGGAGACAAGATCAAAAACAAATTTTAGTTGATTATTATTGTCCTCATAAAGCAAAGACAGATTGTCTTCGTCTATCCTGGCGGCAACATCCGCCGCGGTAGAAATCAAAGGATGTCCCAATAAGACTGTCTCTTCCTCACTCCATTCCGGCTCTAATCCGTGATATTGTAGTAACTTTCTCGCTTCACCGGCAGACAAAAGAAGGAAATTATCACTATCGCTAGACCGTAAATCTTGCCAAGAACTCCAGTTCTCAGTAAGAACCGGACCCTGTGTACTGTTCAACTCTATTTTGTCTTCGTCAAGCACATAATATCTGACCAGAGTTGAATCCGTGATCCTATATTTCGCGTCACCGTGGCGAGCAACTATCAGCTCCTGATATTGTTGACGAAATTCTTTATCCAGACTCGAGGATAAAGTGAGAATCTCCGCCCGAGTTAACTCTTGGGGAGCATCATTTCTACTATTTAAATCATAGAACACCCAGCTCTCAATATCGTATTTATTTTCTGTGCTATATGGCGCCAGAATACGATTGGCGGTCCGGACAAAAAAGAAAGAAACCGAGAGGAAGCTGAGGGTAAAAAACAGCAATAATGTAGTGGTCGCCAGAGAAAGCCAAAAAGTACTCATTCGTGCCGCTATCTGACGCAAAGTAAAATAATTAAGACGCCGATAGTAGATGTTTTTAAAGATTTTGGTTAATTGCAAGATAAATCCGGTTAAAGAAGCCAGCAACAGATAAGTGCCTACGACACCTAGGATAATTGCTGTAGAGAACTCCCTCGGTATGCGAGGGCTTTCCAGATCGATATTTATGATCATACTGTACGCGATACCAAGTATGACCGACGCGATCAGGAAGCCGAGTAAAGAAAAAACAGCGTATAGCTTGCCGGGATGACGAATTCTCCGACCCGGTCTGATCAGATCAATTAATTTGAGCCGCGACAACTGAATAACAATTAACAGCATGACTAAGAGACTGATCGCCAGATAAGACAAAACAGTAGCCAACAGAGCCTGGGCGGAGAAAACAAAGCGATACTGTGACATCTCCAGCAAAAAAGCTCGCATGACAAGCAGTGAAAGACCTTGCGAGCCTAAAGTACCAATGACAAGACCCAGACCTAGAGCCAGAACATTAAGCAACAAAATCTCAAGAACCAGCATTTTGGCTAACTGACGAGGTTTCATGCCCAATACCATATACATGCCGATCTCCCGTCTACGCCGTCTGACCATAAAGCGATTGGCATATAGAATCAAAAAACCGAAAACCGCGACCAGGAAACGGGAGACAATTTTCATAATGTCCGTCATCCCAGACATTAGCCAGAAAATACTGCTACTGAGTCTGCTAAAAGCCTCCTGACTGGTAGAAGTGCGGAACATATAAAACAAAGCTACCGACAAGGTAAGAGTGAGAAAATAGAGAGCGTAGTCTCTGATACTGCGACGAAGATTACGGTAGGAGAGCTTAAACAGCATAGGCGCTTCTAATGTCCTCCGGCATAGACTTCCTTACCCTGTTCACATTGTCCTCAGACATAGATACCTTCACCCAGATCGCGTTGCGCATCAATGATTTGCCTATATAGGTTTTGGCGGGAATCATCATCTCGACACAGCTCATGAAAAATTTTGCCGTCCTTGAGAAAGAGGATACGACTGCAATAGCTGGCGGCTACCGGATCATGAGTTACCATCAGTAAGGTAGCACCCAGTTCCGCGCGCATTGACCGCAAAAGTTTTAAGAGTTGGTGTGAAGCAACAGAGTCTAAAGCCCCGGTCGGCTCATCAGCCAGGATGATATCCGGCTCGCTGACAACCGCCCTACAGGCAGCTACACGCTGCGCCTCGCCACGGGACATTTGATCCGGGAAACGATCCAGGAGATCTTCAATACCCAGGACGGACGCCACAGCTTTTACACGCGCAGACGCTTCAGCAGGACGCATACCGGCTAAACTAAGGGGCAGCATAATATTTTCAAAACCGGTTAGGGTCATCAATAAATTATAGTCCTGAAAGATAAAACCAAGCCGGCGATTGCGAAAATCAGCCGCCTGACTCGGTTTGAGAGTCTTTAAGTCAGTGCCGCCAACCAGAAGAGCACCCTCTGTCGGGCGATCAATAGTCGCGATCAAATTAAGTAATGTTGTCTTGCCGGAACCGGATGGACCCATAATACCTAGAAATTCGCCCGGATAGACGGCAAAACTAATATTATCTACAGCTCGCGTCTGATTATTCAGACGACCGTAAACTTTGGAAAGCCCCTTGATCTCTAACAGAGGAAGGCAGGCGCCGGACGCCTCCTTCTTATCTTTTTCCATACTAACTATTTTTTCTCCAGACTAATAATATGTCTAGGCATATTGTCATTCACGTCTCCACCCTCACAAACCAGAGACAATTCATCACCCGGCTTAAGGAAAGGCAACTGTTGAGAGACTGTAATTGAAGCTGTCAAGACTTCGCTATGCCCCTCCAGGAGCAAATAGTAATAAGTATTACCTTCCAAAACGACACTTTGGATATCCGTCAATTTACCCTTGATCGTGATCGGTTTCTCATCCTTGCCGACGTCATCCTCGGTATCAACTTTCAGTCTGCCGGAGAGCTTCAGTTGATAATTAGACAACGCTTCCCGGATTGAAAAGCCTGTAGCCGTTACCTGATAGTTCTTAGCGTTGACCAGAGCATACATCTTAACTAATTGGGCATCGTCTTTCAAAGCCATACAATAGGTGGGCTCATCACTGACATTTAGTAAGATCGGAAAAGTAGAGCTATAACGTTTCTCCTGCACGGCGCCTTCGGCAGATGCCATAGCAGAGTATTCATCAGCAGAGGAGACCGGGTAGAATTTAGTATCTTTAGTGCGCAGATTAACCAGTACAAAGCCTAGATTGGAAGCGTCACTGGCAACAGAAGTTATACCTGTATAGAGGTAGACATCATCATATAGAGCCAGATAATTGTAGCCTTGCGTAGTACGCAAAACTCCCTTTTGCCCGATGAGAGAATTGAAGAACCCTCTTTGATAGCGACCGTTCCAGTCTAGTTGCTGGATAATCAACTCAGGAGGATAGACACGGTCGGCCCAAGTCGGACAATCTTCAACCGGAACTTTCATTGTTTCACCTGTAATAGCGTTACAGACAATCACTTCACTGACATCAAGTCCATTGAACCAACCGATTTTCGGTTTCATAACCGGCACGATCCAATACGGAGTACCGTCGTCATTAACCTCAAAGCGTTCATCCCCCATAATCGCGGTCGGATATTTAAAACGCAAGTGACGGCTAATATTACGGAAAAAATAATCGGAGTCCGAGTATTTCATGCCTTTGGTTAAAGTATGCATCGTAACTTCACCGGTGATCAAATCAACCATAACTTCTTTGGGCAATCCATCTTTACGGTTATTGAACCATTTAAAAACGTCCACATAGCGCAGAGGCGTAACTCTGGTCGGGCGACCTTTATAGTTAATCTGAGTATAGTCCTCAGCAACGTCAAATTGTGAAACCAACTCCGCCATCTCACCCATTCTCTTATTGCCCAGACGCATAGCTGTATCGCGGTCAACAGTGGGAATATCATAAAATTCAATCTCATAAACATCCTTAGCGAAGTCGCCATCCTCTTTATTAATCAGCTTGGCGAAATCACGAGAACGGAAAATCTTAGCGCCGGTCAACTGTAAGACAAAGAACAAAATTAGTAAAATAATAGGAATCCAAAGCAGACGACTCCCTTTCTTAAGGCCCTGGAATATTCTCCGCAGTTGATCCGCGGGAGTTCCCGGACCCGTTCGACTTACACGAGTACGGTAGCGAATACCGAAAGGACCCACCTGCTCACGAAAAACCTCACCCTCACTTCCATCATCCGCCGTCTGATCCTTGGTCTGCTTGCTCTTAAATCCGCCTAGAGCCAGCAAGCCGGCAAAGGGTAAAATCAAGAGAAAGGAAATTACAATAAAGGAGATGAAGAAACCCGGATCACGAAAATTGATAGGTATTAATGTAAAGTACCACCACAGAAAAATTGCCACCGCCAGCACAATATAATAAATAACTAAAGTTTTCTTTTTCATATTTTATAGTCCTTTCGCTAACAGCTCGTTTATAAGACTAAGCATTTCTCAAAGGATAACTATACCGATCTGCTCTGAGCAAACCGAACCTTCTCACAATGCCAAACTTCTTGTTGACGAATTTATTCTAACCGTTCCGTTTCGGGACAGCAACCGGAACTCAGTAATATTCTCCGGCACAGTGCCTTTGTCATTATTACTTTTATTCAACTCGATCCGAGAATTCCTTGGGCCTGATAAAATCAATCAGCTTTACTTGTTCCATGTCAACAACAGCTAAATGGCTGGTTTTCATGCTCTTGTATTCTCTCAGTAGCGCGGAAAGATATAACTCTATCCCCGGACAATGACCGATTAACATTACTGATTCCTCATCTCTTTTTTCAACTTCTTCTTTTAGCCTAAGCCAACTACTTTCATAAATACTGTCCAAGAATACCGGATCTTTATCATAATTGAGAGCTAACAATATGGGCTCTAAAGTTCCCCTGGTTCTTCTCGCTGTTGAACACAATATCACATCCGGATAATAGTCTTTTTCTTTAATATATTCCGCCATTTCCTTCGCTTCCTTATATCCTCTCTTGTTCAACGGCCTATCAAAATCTTTAAGTTCCGGATTATCCCAGCTACTTTTAGCATGTCTTAACAAATATAATCTTTTCATAATATATGACCTTTCTATTTACACCCTAGTCCGAGGGAATATGTCTAATATAAAGCTTGCCGCTCAATGACTTAGAATTTCTATCCTAACTTCTCCCGCTCTAGCTTCAAGCAAAGCCCTGCCGCCAATGGGTAGAGTAATCGTCGGGCGCAAATGACCGAAGTCAACGCCAAAAACGATGGGAATATCGGTTTTCACTTTTCCACGAACAATCTTCCGGATCATAGTTTGGTCAAGCCGAGTAGACTCCTCGAAGCGGCCGAAGATAATACCGCGTATGGAGTCGGCGCCCGGGACTTGCAATAAAGATTGCAAATTGCGATCGAACTCGGCGAGAAAGTAGTCACCCATAATATTGTCGTCTTCCAGAAAAATAATCTTGCCTGATAGTTCCGGCATATAAGGAGTGCCCTGCAGAAGATTGAGCGTGCAGAGATTGCCTCCGATCAGCTCTCCCTCCCCGATTCCTTCCTGAACGCAGTGGTAAGATTCCTCTGCATGAGGGGTTAAAATATAAGGTTCCTCTCGCATGACCGCTTGGGAAAACATTTTCCAGGTATAGTCGCGACCTTCATCGTAGGCGAAAGTGCTGAAATGCGGCCCGTGATACGTGATCATGCCGGTCTTGGCGTGGATGGCGTTCAGTAAGGCTGTGATGTCGGAGAAACCGCAAAGGATTTTAGGCTGCCGGGCAAGCAGCGAATAATCCAAATACGGCAATATCTGATTGACATGGAAGCCGCCGGCACAGGTAAAAATTGCTTTCACCCTTGGATCCAGGAAGGCCTCATGCAGATCCTCTACACGGGACTTCACGGAGGAAGTATGGAACTCGTCTATTTCCCCACTGTGGGTTGAAAAGCTTACCATAAAGCCATATTCTCTCAATTGCCTCAGCGCGCGCTCGCTTACTTCAGGCCTAACTTGGGAGAGGCTACCGGAGGGCGCGATCACGCGGATTTCATCACCAATTCGAAGTCGCTTTGTCATCATTCGAATAGTACCTGTTCCCGTTTCAGTTGATTTCTTTTCCTAAATATTTTATAAAGACCCCAACTGCCAAGACTGAATAAAATAAACATGAGTCCCGTCCCGATGAGCCTTGAGGTGGAACAACCCTTTTCAAACAAATAACTTATTTGTACGATTAATTGAAGGCCGTGCACCACAAGAAATGGCAGTAAGTAGCGAAGAAACCGATTCAGTTGTTTGATCCGAGAAGTGTTGTCCGAGAAAAGCTCGAACTCTCCATCAGTCTTTTTCTTGCGGAAATAGACCGAGCGAAATAAACCGCACACAAATTCGGCTCCCGTCTCTTCCACAAGATCGATATAGTTTTGGCTTTCCTCATCTGTGTATATCTTCTCAAGGAACTCCAGTCTGATCCCGTACTCTCCGGGCCGGCTCTCCTTAAAAAATAACGCATACCCCATTTAACATCGTCCAAGACCAGCCCTTTAGCCGCCATCTCATTCAGCCACTGTTCTTCTTTCTCATAGTCCCAGATCCAAAAACGTTTCCACTTGACTGTTTTCATCTCAGATCTCCCCCAAAAAGTTTTTTCCCGTTCTCGAGCAATTCCCGCAAACGCAGCATCTCTTCACGCAACTCCTCTTTACCCTGCTCCGTGATCTCGTACTCCTTCTTGCGACTACCTTTCTGCTTAGGTAGCGCGTCGATCCAGCCTTTTTCCTGCAAGGTACTTAGAGCCCCGTACAAAGTCCCCGCCGCTAGACGCACACGCCCGGCCGAAAGTTTCTCCACCCGTTGCATGATCCCATAACCGTGCAAAGGTTCAAGCAGAGAGAGCAGAATATAGTAGACCGCCTCGGTTAATGCCTGATTCGCCATACCATCCTCCTTAGAACTCGCCGGACGATATATCGCTAAACTTTGTATCGGATGGCTTTATATCGTCTGCCGATACAACTATACCCGGTAACGATATACTTGTCAAGAGGAATTTCCTCCATTTCCAGCGAATGCGATTTCGCTTGAATTTTCTCAGGTTTTTAGACCCCGGTTTTACGCGGTAAAGTAAGAGAGCCCATAGCCCATAGAGGTAAATCGGTACACCAATTTATTCAGTTGTCTCAGCGTAGGAGGAGCAATCACGAGTTCATCGTCACGTCTTGAGCTGTTACCCGCGCCAGTACCAGAGACCTAGGTTCTGTTGTCTCATCTTCTATGACGAAGGCGTCCGCGGTTAGTTCGGATGCCTCAGATAAGGAATCGCTTTGGTTGTAGTACAGTGTCGCCAGAGGTTCACCCTCAGATACCCGGTCAGGCAAAGTTTTATGTAGAATAATCCCGGCTTGCGGGTCAATAATATCTTCTTTTCTGATTCGACCGGCACCCAGAAGTCCGGCGGCCCTACCCAGATCAGCGGTAGCGATAGCGTGAATATAGCCTGATTGGGGAGCATAAATAGTCTGCTTATTCGCGGCTCTGGCTAAGGTTTTATCGCCATTGATATAAGAAGCGTCACCGCCCTGAGCCGCCACCATCCGCGC
>DUNL01000072.1 GCA_012839385.1 Clostridiaceae bacterium | reverse complement strand
GCTCAAAATTAAGCTCCTTTGCCGTGTTTTACGAGATCGTATCGCGGCTCTAAATAAATTACGCGCCAGACAAATAATTGTCAGTTCCGACCGTAAAGCAAGAGACGTATTGGGTCTGGCAAGAAACGGCAGTGAAGTCTGTATGCAAAAATTAGAGGTCAGGGAAGGGCGAATTAACGGCTATGTGCAATCGTTTACAGAGGATTGCGGTGGGGAGGATGCCGCTTATCTGAAAGCTTTTATATTACAGCATTACAATAGTACCGCCTTAATTCCCGGAGAGATTTTATTACCCATAAAATTAGCAGATAGTGAACTAATTGAATCTTATTTAACCAAACTTACAGATTATAAAGTTAAAATGTTCCGGCCTCAGCGCGGCGCTAAAGTACGTCTGATTGAGATGGCTGCTCGTAATGCTGAAGAAGCTTTGCAACGTTATACTCTTATGGGTGGGAAAAGCGCGACCGGTCTGGAATTAACTCTTAAGGAGTTAGCAGAAATAACTGATAGTGACCGACCTTTACACAGGATTGAAGCTTACGATATTTCTAATCTGGGAGCATCTGATCGGGCAGGTTCCATGGTTGTCTTCCAAGATGGCAGACCGGAGAGAGCCTCATACCGTCATTTTACTATTACTTCTTTTGAGGGTATTGATGATTACTCTGCTCTGTATGAAGTTATGTCGCGGCGAATAAAGCGCCTTAGCGATGAGGAATTTGGACAAAGACCTGACCTGATCTTAGTAGATGGCGGTCTAGGACATGTAGCTAAAATTGAGCCCTTGATACCGCAAGACATATCTCTGGCAGGTATTGTTAAAGATGAACGCCATCGCACGCGCGGACTGGTGCTACCCGGTGGCGAAATAGTTGAGCTCCGCTCTACTGACCAAGACACAGGCTATTTGCTGGTGGCCGAAGGCGAGCAAGAAGACCTGAGGGCCTTGAGGATGGGATTGCTACGTTTGCTGACAGCGATACAAGATGAGGCCCATCGTTTCGCGAAGCGTCTTAGTAACAGTAAAACAAAAAAGCGCCATCTGCGCTTATTATTAGAGGAAATACCGGGTGTCGGTCCTGCTACGAGACGTAAACTGTTAGAGAATTTTGAAGGGCTTACCGGAATTGCCGCGGCTTCGCTTGCGGAGTTAAAACAAGTGCCGGGTCTTCCGAACAAAACTGCTCAAGCCGTATATGACTATTTTAACAAGCCTCATGAGGTTGATGTGATATGAAAGTTTACGCGATTGCTGACCTGCATCTTTCTTTCGCGGTAAAAAAACCGATGGATATTTTCGGTCAGCGCTGGAAGCAACATGAAGAAAAGATCAGGGATAACTGGGATCATCTGGTATCCGGTGAAGATACGGTAATAATTCCGGGTGATATATCTTGGGCGACTACTTTAGATGAGATATTACCTGATCTCAAATTTATCAATGATTTACCTGGTCATAAATTACTTCTGCGCGGGAATCATGATTACTGGTGGCAATCAATGTCAAAACTCACACAACTGTGTCGTCATGAAGAGTTAAGTAGTCTGGATTTCATCCAAAATGACGCCCGCCTGTTAGCAAATGGAGCTGTCGTCTGCGGGAGCCGGGGTTGGATTCTGCCTGGAGATACTGATTATTGCCCTGAAACTGATGAAAAGATTGTAAAAAGAGAGTTGATCCGCCTTAGGTTATCTTTGGAAGCGGCCGCTAAGATTCATCAAGATAATCATCCGCTAATAGTTGCTTTACATTATCCACCTTTTTTAGAAACTGAGCGGGAGAGCGACTTTACACTACTAATGGCTGAATACGAAGTTACTGACTGCGTCTTTGGACATATTCATCATCCTTGGTCACGCTTGCGATTGGATAAAGAAAGAATAAGTAATATAAATTACAGTCTAGTGGCAAGCGACCTGATAAATTTTACACCGAAATTAATTGTTGATCATTAACGAAGTTTTCTCCTTGAAATTGTAAAAAAATGATTATAATATCGGCTTTTATTATTATTTTTATTAGATTTTACAAAGAATTTTCCCAGAATGCACCTATTAAACTGTAGGACTTGATACAGTATTGTAGGCGCATATAAAAATCTAATGATGGAGACGGATTGTTCATGAGTAACGCTTATGCAATTGAATTAGAGAAATTCTGTGATGATCCTGCCGAGCTTGAGGTTCTTACAGTAATGGAAAATATGTACTATGATCTATTGGCGACAGGTAAATCCGAAGATGACGCTCTAAATGTTGTGTTGAATGAATTTGGTCAAAGAGAGCAAGCCACAGACTCTTTCAACCGACCTTTCAATGATAATGGCGCAAGTAACCGGCAACAATCAGGTTCCTTGTATCTCAGTAATAATGATGTGGAAAAGTATTTGTTAAGTCGTTCCGGTTTCGCGAAGAGAATTACTGTTGGCGTGATGCTCTGCCTGTTGTCGCCAACTCTCTTGATAGGCATTGGCGGTTATCGAGAGCAAAGTGGTGTTGAAGTAACGGATTTACAGTTATTACCGGGACTGATCTTTATGTTCATCATGGTTACGATCGCGGTGGCGATTTTTATTCTTACCGGCCTGGGACAGGAAAAATGGGAAAGCCTTGAGAACAATATCATTGTTTTGGAGGACAGCAAGAAAAGCGAGCTGGAACGAGTCTATGATAATGAGTCTAAAGGTTTCGCTGTCAAAATAGTGATTGGCGTCGTCATGATTATGTTGGCCGTTTTGACTATCATCGTTGTCGCTACCTTGGCTGCGGATAATGCTTTTCATCTTTCCCTCGGCGTTATAGCTCTGCTGACTATAATTGCCCTCGCTATTCCTTTTCTGATCATTGGCGGCATCCGCCGTAACAGTTTGCAAAATCTACTCAATGTCGGTAGTTATACTCCGGAGGCTCGTGAGGCGAACAGAGTGGTTGGACTTTTCAGTGGGCCTTATTGGATCTTAGTAGTCGCGACTTATCTAACCTGGAGCTTTGTTTCCGGAGATTGGCGACTTACCTGGATCTTGTGGCCAATCGCGGGTGTAGTATTTGTTGTTTTGACCTCGATTATTGACGTTATAAAGAAAAAGTCCGCGCGCTAACTTTCGCGCCGGATAGGAATCTCTCTTCATGATCCTCGGTTCAAACGAGGATCCTTTACTATCAGAGGTTTTGTTTTAATGCTATCTACGATGACAATATTTGCTTGCTAATGTATAGTGAAAGCAAATTATGAGAGAATGTCTGCTCTGTTGGCAGCTGAGGTGTAGTTTTATATGGGTTATAGTATGACAGGTTTTGGCCGCGGGGAGGCTACTCGGGCGGAGCGGAGCATAGTAGTTGAGATCAGGACTGTTAACAGTCGCTATTGTGATATGTATTTTCATCTTCCCAGATCTCTTTCGTCTTTAGAACCGGAGCTGAGGGAACTGATTAAGAAGTCTATTTCAAGAGGCAAAGTCGATGTCAGAATCAATTGGGAATGTTCTAAAGGTTCAGGTGTCAAAGTTGAGCTGGACCGCGATTTGGCCATCTCCTATCTTGAGGCCTACGCTGATCTGGAAGATCTAACAGATAGAATACTACCTGATATTATTTCTCATTTAATCCGCATGCCCGACTTGTTTATAACTAAAAGAGATGAAGAAGACCCGGAAGAGATTTGGCCGCAACTGGAAGAAGCTACCGATGCCGCTCTCGACCAGCTGATGACGATGAGAGGGCGTGAGGGCGATCTTTTATGTACTGATCTGCGCTACAAGATAGAACAACTGACCGAGCGACTGCGCGGGATTTCACAGCGTTCGGCTCAAGTTCCTCAGGAGCAAAAAGAACGACTCTTACAGCGTGTACAAGAATTGTTACAGCATGAGGCGGAAGAGTTTTATGACGGGCAGAGAGTCGCGGCGGAGATTGCTATTTTTGCTGACAAAGCAGCCATTGACGAGGAATTGGTAAGACTGGACAGTCATCTCAGACAGTTTGATCTAATCTTGGATGAAGATGAGCCTATAGGGAAAAAACTTGATTTTTTATGTCAGGAGATTAATCGTGAAATAAATACTATCGGTTCCAAGTCGTCGGATCTTGAGATCACCGGCTTAGTATTACAGATGAAAACTATTCTGGAAAAGATAAGAGAGCAAGTGCAAAACTTGGAATAAGATTTGGGGTATTTATGAAAGATCTGCTAGATATCGGTTTTGGTAACTTTGTTTCTTCCCTGCGACTGATCACATTGGTTACACCGGACTCAGCTCCGGCGAGAAGGTTGATAAATGAGGCTAGAGAGCGAGGCGCTTTAATTGACGCTACCTCCGGTAGAAAAACCAGAAGCATTTTAGTCATGGACAGTGACCATATCATCCTTTCCGCTCTGGCGACAGACACTCTTTATAATAGATATATGGAAAAGATGGAGGGAACAGATGAAAATTGATATCCCGGAGCCGGAGAGCCTTATCATCTGTGTGTCAGGACCTTCCGGTGTCGGTAAGGATACCGTCATCCGTGAATTACAAAGACGTAGGCCGGAAATGCGGCATCTTATCTCGATGACCACTCGTTGTCCCAGAGGAAAAGAGCGCGATGGAGTCGATTATTTTTTTACCAGTAAGGACCATTTTGAAAAACTACTAGCCAAAGGGGAAATTGTTGAATACGATCAGTACATGGACAATTATTATGGTACACCCTTGGCGCCGCTTAACGATGTGATCGATAAAGGAATTGATGCTCTTCTTGATGTTACGGTAGCCGGAGCTTTAGCGGTAAAAAGGAAATTTCCCCATGCCCACACTGTCTTTTTACTACCTCCGTCAATTGAAGCTCTAACCGAGCGCTTGCGACGTAGAGGTACTGAAAAGGATCAAGTAATTAAAAAACGTGTTGAGGCGGCCGCGAATGAAATTAGTCAAGCGCGGGATTTTGATTTTGTAATTGTTAATGATGATCTGCAGAACACGGTTGATACTCTGTATGCTATCTGTACTGCCGAACGAGCGCGTCCTGCCTGCCAAGCTTCTAATATCGCTAAAATCCTTAAAGAGTTCCGAATGACATAAATTGTTGAGGACAATGTACACCGGTGGCGTACAAATACTTGCCACAGCGCTTTTTATATGTCAGTCTTCAAGAATAGGACTTTTGATTAATACTTTTAAGAAAAAGAAAGCAGGTATTTTTATGTTGAATTACCCTCCTTTAGAGAAGTTATTGCCCAAAGCTGAAAATCGCTATGTTTTGGCTATGTTGGCGGCTAAACGCGCCAGACAAATTGTCGATGGCGCTAATCCGCTGGTAGATTCTAAAGTTCCCAACCCGGTTACTTTGTCCTGTGAGGAATTAGGCGAAGACAAAATACAATATAGGACGGGTATACATGAGCCTTTTATTCCTTTACGACCGGAGATTGAAGCCAAACGTCTGGCTGCCGCTCTGGAAGATAAAGAGAAACGAGCCGCGGAACTGGCTGAGGAGACAAGGCGTATAATTGAGCGTGATCAAAGATTGGGCATGAAGGATAGCGAGCTCGCGGAGTTGGGCGGAGAAAGCTTTACTTCTGATGACGCGGCAGCGTTGGCCAGGAAGTTAATCATGGCCGTAGAAGCTCAGGATGAAGCGGAGCGCTTGGCAGCTGAACGCAAAGAAGAGAGCGAGAGCCAGCAAGCGGCTCCTGACAAGATAGACGCGGAATTGACAGTTGAGTCTGATTAAATTAAGGAGGAGAACAAATAATGCGCAACGAAGATAAGACAATGGAACGTATAGTAGCCCTGGCATTTAATCGAGGATTCGTGTATCCAGGTTCAGATATTTATGGTGGTTTAGCGAATGCTTGGGATTATGGACCCTATGGTACTTCCTTGAAATATTTTATCAGAGATGCTTGGTGGAAACGTTTTGTTACTACCTGTCCTTATAATGTAGGCATAGACAGCGCTATCTTAATGAATCGTGAGGTTTGGGTAGCTTCCGGGCATGTTGCCGGTTTCAGTGACCCTCTTATTGACTGTAAGGCTTGCAAGTCCAGATATAGAGCTGACAATATGATTGAAAACTGGGCTCAGGCGCGTTCTGAAGATATAAATGTTGAGGGCTGGCCTGAAGAGCGGCTGATGGACTTTATCCGGGAGCGAGAAATACCTTGTCCCAATTGCGGTAAAATGGATTTTACTGATGTTAGGAAGTTCAATCTGATGTTTAAAACCACCCAAGGTGTAACTGAAGGCAAGGGAACGGAAATTTATCTGAGGCCTGAAACAGCACAGGGTATTTTCACAAATTTTGTTAATGTACAGCGTACTTCCAGAAGAAAAATACCTTTTGGAATTGCTCAGGTAGGTAAAAGCTTTAGAAATGAAATAACACCCGGAAATTTTATCTTCCGAACCCGTGAGTTTGAGCAAATGGAATTGGAGTTTTTCTGTGAACCGGGCACTGACCTGGAATGGTTTGATTACTGGCGTGATTTTTCTTGGCAATGGTTGTTAGATTTGAATCTGAAACCGGAATACTTACGACTGCGTGACCATACTAAGGATGAACTATCGTTTTATTCGCTGGCGACAACAGATATTGAATATTTGTATCCTTTCGGCTGGGGAGAACTTTGGGGTATCGCTGACCGTACGGATTATGATCTGCGTCAACATATAGAGCATAGTAAACAGGATCTTAGATATTTTGATCCCGCTACCAATGAAAAATATATACCCTATGTTGTTGAACCTTCTCTTGGTCTTGACCGCCTGACACTGGCTGTTCTATGTGACGCTTATGATGAAGAAGAGTTGCCCGCCGGAGACAAACGTACGGTATTGAGATTTCATCCGGCTTTGGCTCCGGTCAAAATTGCTATATTACCTTTATCGGGTAAACTAAAAGAGGAAGCCTACAAACTCTACGAGCAAATTCTACAGCATTATCCCTGTGAATTTGATGAGCGCCAGTCCATAGGTAGAAGATATCGACGTCAAGATGAGATAGGAACTCCCTACTGTGTTACCTTTGACTTTGATTCTTTGGAGGACAATCAAGTTACTGTGCGCGAACGTGATTCCATGGAACAGGTCAGGCTTCCCATAGCGGATCTGGTTTCTTGGTTTGAAGGCAAATTTGACCTACCCTAAAGCGGGAGGTTTGTTTTTATAAATATATTCGTCAGGAGGTTTTTATGAAAAAGTACGTCTATATGTTTACGGAAGGTGATGCTCGAATGCGTAATCTTCTGGGGGGGAAAGGGGCTAATCTCGCGGAGATGACGCGACTTGGACTTCCGGTTCCCAGAGGATTTACAATTACTACGGAAGCATGTAACGAGTACTATGCGGCCGGAGCGGAACTAACTGCGGAAATGATTGAGCAAATTTTCGCCGCTATGGCTCGAATGGAAACAAGTACCGGAAAATTATTTGGCGATTTAGAAAATCCGTTGTTGGTTTCAGTACGCTCAGGTGCCAGGGCGTCAATGCCGGGTATGATGGACACTATATTGAACCTCGGATTGAATGAAGATGTTGTTGAAGTCTTGGCGGAGAAGACCGGTAATCCACGCTTTGCTTATGACAGTTTCCGCCGTTTTATTATGATGTTCAGTGATGTCGTCATGGAGATAGATAAGTCTCACTTTGAAGTTAAAATGGACGAAATGAAAGCAAAGCTTGGCGCGGAAAGTGACTCTGATCTTGATGCCGCGGCAATGCAGGAACTGGCAGATATCTATCTGCAGGTCTATGAGGAAATACAAGGAGAACCATTCCCCTCTGATCCTAAAGATCAACTCTTGCTGTCAATTGCCGCTGTTTTCCGTTCCTGGAATAATAACCGCGCTATTTATTACCGTAGAATGCATAATTTACCCAGTAGTTGGGGTACAGCGGTTAATGTTCAGGAAATGGTTTATGGCAATATGGGTGATAACTCCGGAACCGGAGTGGCCTTTTCCCGTAATCCCGCCACCGGAGAAAACGTACTCTATGGCGAATATTTAATCAACGCGCAAGGTGAAGATGTTGTTGCCGGTGTCAGAACACCGTTGCCTTTGGATAAGCTCAAGGAGCAAATGCCGGAAATTTATGATGAATTCAAGAGATTATCTGACGAGTTAGAACGTCACTATGGCGATATGCAGGATCTTGAATTTACAATCGAGGACGGTAAACTTTTTATTCTTCAGACCAGAAGTGGTAAGCGTACCGCGACAGCGGCTCTGCAAGTAGCTGTTGATATGGTAGCGGAAGGCATTATCACGAAACGAGAAGCTCTAACCAGGATTGATCCCAATTCACTGGATTCTCTGCTACATCCCACCTTTAAACAAGAGGCCCTAGATGCCGCCGACCCGATCGCGAATGGTTTGCCTGCCTCACCCGGAGTTGCCGCCGGGCAGATCGCTTTTACTGCCGAAGAGGCTTTTGAAGCTCACAAAGATGGCAAGAAAGTTGTCCTGGTACGGACTGAAACCTCTCCGGAAGATATACAGGGTATGAATGTATCTGAAGGCATATTGACTTCACGCGGCGGTATGACTTCACATGCCGCTGTTGTTGCCAGGGGCATGGGTAAATGTTGTGTTACCGGTTGCTCAAAGGCACAAATTGACGAGCTGGCTAAAACTATGACCATTGACGGTAAAATCTTTTCCAGCGGAGATTGGATTTCCCTGGACGGTACTACCGGCAGTGTATATGACGGTAAAATAGATACTCAGCCGGCAGAGTTGTCAAAGAATTTCGAGACCATAATGACTTGGTCTGATGAGGTTAGACAGTTGGGTGTTAGAACGAATTCCGATACACCCGCGGATGCCGGTAAAGCCAAGGAGTTAGGAGCGGAAGGTATTGGTCTGTGTCGTACTGAGCATATGTTCTTTGGCTCTGATCGCATCTTCGCATTCCGTCAGATGATCGTAGCCCGTACAGAAGAAGCCAGACGTGCCGCTCTGGCCAAGATTCTACCAATTCAACAAGAGGATTTTGAAGGTCTCTTCCGAAGTATGGATGGCTTGCCTGTCACGATTCGTCTGCTTGATCCCCCGCTCCATGAATTCCTGCCTGTCTCGGACAATGAGATCCAAGAACTGGCTTCTGATTTAGGTATGGAAGTCGCTGCCCTCAAAGCTATTGTAACTGAGTTGCGCGAGATAAATCCTATGCTTGGGCATAGGGGTTGCAGACTGGCGATTTCTTATCCGGAGATAGCTGAAATGCAGACCGAAGCAATTTTGGGCGCCGCGCTCAAAGTAAAAAATGAGGGCGTAAATGTTCAACCGGAAATCATGGTACCTCTCGTCGCGGAATTGAAGGAATTCCAATTTGTGAAGAAGACTATTGATGAAACAGCGCAGAGGGTTTTTGAACAGGCCGGTGACAAAATTGAGTATTTGGTGGGAACGATGATTGAAATCCCACGGGCTTGTCTAACTGCGGATAAGATTGCTAAAGAAGCTGACTTCTTTAGTTTTGGCACTAACGATCTGACCCAAATGGCTTACGGTCTATCTCGAGACGATGCCGGTAAGATTCTAGACGCTTATTACAAAGAAGGAATCTTTGAATTTGACCCCACTGCTCATGTCGACCGTGAAGGGGTTGGTATGTTGATGGAGATCGCGACCAGAAAGGGACGAAGCGCGAAGCCTGAAGTTCATCTCGGTATCTGTGGTGAACATGGCGGAGATCCGGTTTCAGTTGAATTTTGTCACCTGTTGGGTTTTGACTATGTTTCATGTTCACCTTATCGGGTACCTATCGCCAGATTGGCAGCAGCTCAAGCAGAAATGAAATATCCTAACGCTGATAAAAAAATCTTGTATAAATATGATTATAGCGAGGAGCATCCGTCCTCTGTCTGATCTTTACAAATTTGTTTTTGAATAAGAGCATTTTCATTAAAGGAGTTGTCTCAAAAACACGGAAGTGTGAGACAGCTCCTTTTAGTGTACGAGACCTGAAGAGATTTACTACGCGTAAATTAAGTGAGCTGACAAAAAATGAAGTCTAATTCAAAACATTCTGCCGCTGTGTTTTCTTAGCGTTATTGTTAAATTGCGAGGTCAAGATTTTAATATCGCGACTGGGATAGAGAAAGCGTTCGATTAAGAAGTAACTAGCAATAGCTCCCAGAGCCAGACAAATCGGGATAATAATCATACTGAGAAAGACAACAATATTGTTTATGCGAAAACGATTAGCCAGATAAGAATACCAGTGCATCTGTCCATATAGATAACTGTGTACTAGATAGTGCGTAACGCTAATGAGGGAAACTGCCAAAGACACGGACAGAACAATTGTAAAACCACGATAAATATTGCCCATAAGCCGTTTTCTCCGATACAGACTGTCCCAAAAGAACATCAGTATCGTCGAGGTTAAGAGGGAAATGATGATGCCGATCCCAATATATCTGCCCTTTAAATTCCGCTGTTGATCCAAAGCCTTAGCCCAAGTGGCTTCATAAGCCGGATCTGCCTGGTCAAGTTCTAAACTTTCCTTACGAGCCACTTCCTTGAGAGGAGCTAAAGAAAAATAATGGCCGATGATAAGGGAGAGTGAAAGGCCTGTTATTACAATCAATATGACCAGAACGATCATTCTCGACAATCTTTGCTTTTTACTAAGTTTCATTCACGCTCCCGTATTTAGTAATTAATTTTGAGCCTTATATTTGGAGAGAATTAACTTCCTCTTCGCCCCGTAAAACGCGTAAAATACCTTCCGCCAGTGCTTTTAGCTCGTCCTCTCCTTCATATATTATCACAGGAGCTATAAAGGAGATATAGTTTTTTATGATCTCGGTTAGATAATTTGAATAAGCGATACCGCCGGTTAGAATGATGGCGTCGACATCGCCGCAGACATCTACAGCCAGGGCTCCAACCCAGCGAGAGACGTCCAAGGCCATCGCTTTATAGACCAAGTCGGCCTTTTCATCTCCGGCCTTAATTCTTTCTTCAATGACGCGAGCGTCCTTGGTGCCAAGATGAGACATGAGGCCACCTTCAGTTTTTACTAAACGAGTCAAAGATTTTTTATCATATTTACCGGAGAAGGCCAGATCAATTAATTGCAAATTAGGAAGTCCACCCGCGCGTTCAGGCGAAAAAGGTCCTTCCTCATCATTAATCATATCCGTTATTCGTCCCTTTTGATGTAAGGTTAACGTTATGCCGGTACCCAGATGAACCACAATCAAGTTCAGATCAGCATAGGAGATGTTTCTGGAGGCGGCATAGCGGTGCGCCATCGCCCTCATATTGAGATTGTGTCCTAGAGCTCTGCGCCTAAAGCAGGAAAGCCCGGTTATCTTATGCAGCGGCAACATTTCGTCAACTGTGACCGGGTCGTAAATATAGCAAGGAATATCATAAGGATCACCCAGCGCGTAGGCTAAAGGCGCTCCCAGATTGGAAGCGTGTTCCAGAGTGGGACGGTGTCGCAGCAGAGCGATCATTTCCGGAGTAACCCGATAGGCTCCGGCTTTTACCGGCGGTAAAAGGCCGCCCCGGGCAGCAATAGCGGTAACTGTTTCAGGGTCAACTTTTGCTTCTCGTAGAGCTCCTTTGAGGATTCGCAGACGGAAATCCATCTGATCAAATAGTTCTTTATATTGTGACAGCTCCTCCTCACTATGTTCGATTACGCGGTAGAAGAAAATTTGCTCATTATTAAAGAGCGCGATTTTAGTAGAAGTCGAGCCGGGATTTATGGTTAGAATCTTATTCATTGTTTCCTCACATCATAGAGATTTTGTTTTCTTTACAAAGATATTGTGCCATAAAAGTCTGTGGTAGAATATCGCTAATGATTTGCGGGAGACAATATCCTTGAAAAACGAGCGTGTTTTTGAAATAGATCTGGTGCGCGGCTTAGTTTTGTTTTTAATCGTTGCCTATCATATTGTGTATGATCTCTATGTATTTGTAGGCATGGAGGCCATGTCTTTTATCAATGCCCCATGGCTGGAAATTCTACTGAGAATTCCCTTTTTGATCACTTTGCTTTTGATTTCGGGAATTAGTTCTGTTTTTTCTCGCGATAATTTACGCCGTGGCGCGCGCATGCTGTTTTTCGCGTTTGCTATTACTGTTGTGACCTTTGTCGTAGACAGATTTATTTGGTTAGGGATCGGTGTGATCTGGTTTAATATCATTCATGTGATAGCTGTCAGCACGTTGCTTTTTGCTTTACTACAGTATTTGGCTACAAAAGTCTGGCCTGATCAGGAGCGCTATAGACACTCTTTTACTATTTTTTTAATAATTGTCGGTCTGTCTATTGTCTGGTACGGACAATTGATCACTAATTATCCTTTTATCCGCAGGTCGGACAGTTGGTGGCTTTTGCCTTTCGGTTTTCCACCTAGAGGTGAGTTGATGATGGATTATCTGCCTCTAATTCCCTGGTTAGGCTTTTATCTGATTGGGGCCGGAATTGGGCGGATCAGCTATCCGGAGCGAAAGACCAGATTTCCTAATACTTCAACGCGATTTTTGAGCGCGACCGGTCCTCTTCTTTGGATCGGGCGTAATTCATTATTGGTTTATATTATTCATCAGCCGATAGTACTGGCATTGGTTTTAGGTTTCAAGGCAGCTCTAAATCTCTAGGTTCGTAACATTCGAGTGTAATATTTTTGCCGAACGCTATTATTATTAGTACAGTTGTTATTTTCATCCGAACATGTCTGAGGGAAGGAGAGCTGTTATTGTGGCACGTCCTCGCTTCAAAATATTACTATCTCTGTTGGCAGCTGCCCTCATTATATTATCGCTGGCTATATTGCTAGATCAATTTCTGTATGCCCGCCCGGACTTAGCTGAGGTCTATTCTCGGTACATCTTTCCCTGGCTTACCACTCCCTGGCTGATTATCTTGGGTCGAATACCCTTTTCTTTTTCCGAGCTTTTTGTTGTCGGCTCTTTTATAGCCATAATAGCCCTGTTAGTTGTAGGGCTCCGGAAGCTAATCACTGTTAGTGAATGGCGCCTCTTGAGGTTTCTACGTTCCCTGATTATTGTAATTATTGTCTTGTCACTGTTGGTAACTAATATAATCTTTTTTTACAGATTAAACTTTAATCGTTATTCTCTAGCGGATAGTCTGGATTTGGAGCTAAAGCCCAGGGCAAAAGGTGAGCTGGTCGCGTTGGCTAATTGGCTGGCCGAAGAAGCAGCTCAAATTAGAGAGCAGTTGCCGGAAGATGAGAAGGGGGTCTTGACTTTGACAGGAGGTTACCGACAAATATTAGCTGAGGCTTATTTGGGCTATGATAGCGCTAGTCAAGAATATCCCTTGCTGGCGACAGGACTTGCGGTCAAACCCAAGCCCGTGTTGCTTTCTTCTTTATGGTCCTATACCGGTATTATCGGCATGTATATGCCTCTTTTTGTTGAAGCCAATATTAATATTGATCAGCCGGCGCATAATATTCCTTTTACCGCATTACATGAGATCGCGCATACTAAGGGCTTTGCTCGTGAGGAGGATGTGAATTTCGCGGCTTTCCTGGCCGGCTTATATCATCCTGATCCGGTATTCCGCTACTCGGCGCTGGTTTCCGCTTGGCGCTATGTTTCTAATCGGGTTTATGGCGAAGACCCTGATTTATATGCCCGCTTGATAATTCTCAGTCCCGGCATGCGTAGGGATATTGAAGCGCAAACACTTTACTGGCGTAAATACGAAGGTAAGGTGGAAAGGATATCTACCAGGATCAATGATGCCTTATTACAGGCTAATAGGCAGGAAGATGGTGTTAAGAGTTATGGGCGCATGGTAGACTTGGTTCTGGCCTGGTTTGACAAAGAGCAGATAAAACTATTGAGGTAATTGTGCGCGGTAAAGTATTTCTCATCAATCATAGTGAATACGCGGTCTGCGCTGAAATAGTGCGCATGTTTTTCGGTTCTTGTCGACGTGAGGATAATCATCTTTTGTTTCCCTTGGATTCCTGTTTGCGAGCGAGAATAGGTAAGAGTGAAGTCAATATCTTTGTGGCAGTAAATCCCCCGATACCTGCCCAAACATTAACCGCGCTGAGAACAAAGTCATATTTTTGTGAGAGTGAATTGGCACCGATCATAGAGATCAAGATTGCAGTTAGAGCGGAGCGGACTTATGAGACAAAGATCTCATCAAATCTGGTAGATTTAAGACGTAATCTGAAAAAAGCTCTTTACCGTTGCTTGAGCGTGTGGACAAGCATACGATTTCCTTGGGGATCTTTGACCGGAGTAAGACCCACGCAGATCTGCGCGGAGCAGATGAGGAAACTAGGGCCAAGTCAGGCTAAGCGGGAGCTGGTACAGGCCTGGGGACTTGCTCCCGACAAGGCGGATCTGGGTTTAGAGGTAGCTGCCGCGGAGATGAATATCATTTCTACTTGCGGCACTCATAATTATATTGTGTATTGCGGATTACCATTTTGTCCTACACGCTGCTCTTATTGCAGTTTCACGACGGAGGACGCTGTCAAACATAAGGATAAACTGGGAGAGTATGTTGACGCGATTATTGCCGAGGCCAAGATGGTCTTTGCTAATTGGCGTGGCGGAGACGCGGTGGCTATTTATTTTGGTGGCGGAACTCCTACCAGCCTGCTTCCCAATTTGTTCGCGCGCTATGTCGAAGGTCTGCTCTCGGTAATCCCACACAACGCTGATACTGAACTTACAATGGAAGCGGGCAGACCCGATACCTTAGATCGTGAAATGTTGTCCTTGATCAAACAGGCTGGCTTCAACAGACTTTGCGTTAATCCCCAGACTATGCATGATAAAACTTTGAGGCGAATAGGTCGTAAGCATTCAGTCCGAGATACCTTGGTAGCTTTTCAATTGGCTAGAGATCTTGGCTTTGCCTCTATCAATATGGATCTGATCTACGGGCTGCCGGGTGAAGAGGTGAGCGCCTTCGTCAAGTCTTTAACGAGCGTTTTGTCGCTAGCGCCTGAAAGTATTACGCTACACAGTTTGGCTCTGAAGCATTCTACCAGACTGTTAGAGGAAACAGACTTCCGAACACTTTTAGCGGCCATGCGTCCTGATCAGTCTCTACAAGAGGAATTGGAACAAGCTTATGGTATGCTCCGACAGCAGGGATATAGGCCCTACTATCTTTATAAACAGAAGAGAAGCCGCGGTTCTCTGGAGAATACAGGCTTTGCCCTATCAGGTCACGAGTCGCTTTATAATGTGTTGATGATGAGCGATCGCTTCTTTGTAATCGGTCTAGGTAGCGGCTCAACCTCCAAATTCCTATCCGCGACCGGTTTAGAGAGACAGCACAATAGCAAAGATTTGTCTGACTATATCGCGCGGGTAGAGGAATTTGCCCGGAAAAAGCTGGAATACCTTTCCCGGGCCTTCGATTAATTTGCTTTTTTATTAACATCACTATAGTCTCGTCTCTACCGGGTAAGGCCAATCTAACGCGGTTTACTACTCTAACTTACATTTTTATTGCCATGTACCGGGCCCAGTTGATAGAGAACGGAATCTTCATCTATTAGTTCAAAGGCATTTTCCTGCGGATCGTCTTCTTCTAGACCTTTATTATAGAAGAGGGTAACTAAGCCGTCATAGTCTTTTGGTACACAGACGTTGATCTCGTGTGTAAATACGAGTACATCATCAATCCATTCATTGCTGATATTCATTTCCTCGATCAGACACTGGTCATAAATCTCTCCCTGAAAGTTAACTGAGAATTTGATAGTCTTATCGTCTATTCTATTCGCAGTCTCCTTGAAAAGATTATTATCATAGAAGTCCATGTATACCCAGCCATACCAAGCACCGTATTTCAGAGCGTTCACATCAGAGAACTCAAGTTGCCAGTGGGCATTACGCCATTCGTATCCTGGCGGCGCCTCAGGTATTTCTAAATCAGGATAATCGGAATAAGTTACATAGTTCTTGACAATGATATAACCGTGAGTAGCATAAGAAGTATTTTCGTAACAGATGGTTCTATAATCTTCTGTTTCAAATTCTTCGAGAGGAGTCGTAGTTATATTATTTGCTACGAAGTCAGGCATTATGGGTGTTCCTTCCGTTTGACCGCAAAGGGAACAGGTTTTGGGAGCCTGATAGTTGGCCTCCTGCCAATCATGATCGGTCTTTTCTCCCTGGATACCACATACTGAGCAGGTGGCAGGGGTTTCGCAGTCACCACCTTCCCAGACGTGATCTCCTACTTCGCCTTCTGTAGCGCCGCAGAGAGTGCATTTTTTAGGCTGTTGACAGTTGGCGTCTTCCCAGACATGTTCTGTCGGAGCACCTTCAGTTTCACCGCAGACCGTACAGGTTTTTGGTTTATCGCAATCTGCTTCTTGCCAGGCATGTTCACCTACAGTACCTTCTGTCTCGTCGCAAACGGAACAAGTTTTGGGTTTCTGGCAGTTAGCATCTTGCCATTCATGGCCTAGGGGCTCACCCTGAGTCTTCTCGCATTTGCTGCAGATCTCCGGGTTGTTGCAGTCTGCCGCTTTGAATTCATGATTGCCGAAAAGACAAGTAGTGAAGTATAAAATCACAGCCGCGGCGACCAATAAGAGTACAACTACGATCGCGCTGACAGCGATGATAACAGTCTTTTTCTTCTTAGGTTTTTGTTGTGGCGGGAGCTGCTGACCTTGAACCATATAGGGTGGGGGACCAGGCGGTTGTTGGTATCCTTGAGGACCAGGTCCAACCGGATATGGTTGCCGGTTGGGTGCAGGAGAGAATCCTTGGACGGGTGGGGGCATAGGAGGTACATGCTGTCCGCCGGGAGGTTGAGTCGGTCCTCGCGGGGGAGTGAAGCCCGGTTGCTGTCCGCCGGGAATTTGAGTTTGTCCTAACGACTCTGGAGGAGATGGCTGTTGTCCCTGGCTGGAAGCGGGTTGTTGTCGCGGGCCAATGGGAAAATTTGCTTGTCCTTGCGGGGGAGTAGATTCCGGTTGTTGCCCGCCGGGAGATTGAACTTGTCCTTGAGGGAACAAGTTTTCCCGCGCAGGTAAATCTTGTTCTCCCGGGGCTAAATTTCGCGGTTGCGGTGGCTGTCGGTTAGGGTCGAGATTATTACTTTCCTGGTCCATCTTTTACCTCCTAAAATATCTGATTGATGCCAATAACTATTTATTCATTTTTCATATTATTACATGCGATGCCAACTGGGCTCAGATATTATTTTATTATAGTTTAAATAGTAATGGGCCACTTTTTATCTTTTTTATAAACGCGGTTGTCGCGCTCGTCATAAAGATATATTTTTACTGACATGCAACCAACTTCATTAAGTTGCTTTTGAGTCTAGAGTAATGAGTAAAATTTCAGGAGGAGCGAAAAAACGCGCGTAGATATGAACGGTTCCCAGGCCGGATGAAGTAATCTGTTGCGCTCCGGAGGGGAGAAGATAATGACCGTAGATTCTTTTCCTACCTCCTTGGACAGTATATAGAGGAAGACCAAATAAAGTGATTTGTCCCTTATGGCTGTGACCGCTAAGAATCAGGTCTCCGTCAGAGAGTGTCGCGGTATCGGGTATATCGTCTGGCTGATGCATCATTATGATCCGAGAGGTGGAGCCTTGGGTAGATTTTTGTCCGGGGCAGTTTGTAGCGGCGTCTAAATCCGGTGTCTGATGATAGGATTCCTTTAGCCCTATGAGGCAGAGCCCTTCAATGTCTACAGCTTCATTTTGTAATAATTTTATACCGGCTTCCTCTAATATATCCCGCACATAAAAATAATTTTTGTGAGTTTCCGTATCATGATTACCGAGTACGGTATAGGTTCCCAGCGGCGCTTTCAGACGTGAAAGTTGTTCCAGCAGCTTACGACGAAAAGCCTCATCAGTGATGGGTGTTCTTTCTTCGACGAAATCTCCACCTATACAGATCAAATCAGGAGCGGTTGCTAATAGCTTGTTAAAGACTTTCTCTATATGAGCGGGGGGATAAAAAAAGCCGGCGTGTAAGTCAGAGAAAAAAGCTATTCTCAGGCCACGGCAACTTGGTGGCAGACTTCTCAGTTTAATTGTTATTTTTCTAATTTTTACCATGCGCGGCTCAATCAAGAAACCATAGAAAAGAGCATAGCTTGCCAGCGCTACTATCGTTATGAGGAGGATTTTATAGAATGTCATTTGCTCTTTTCTCCGTTAGCGGGATGGTTACATTAACTGTATATGAAGCGTTTTTGTGTCTACTTTTCTCAATGTTACACTAAATACTTAAATATAGTTAAGCTATTGTCGCAATCTTTGCTATAATTGACAGTTGGAAGCTGGGTGTTATAATTTTCCAACATGCTAAAATAAGCAGAATATATAAGAGGTGACTGAACAATGTACGATAAGGTTAACAGCAATCTTGATTTTCTAGAAAGTGAACAGGCCGTTTTAGATTTCTGGCGTGAGCACAATATTTTTGAGAAATCGGTGTTGGAGAGGGAGGGATGTCCGGAATTTTCTTTCTATGAAGGACCGCCTACAGCCAACGGCAGGCCACATATAGGTCATGTTTTAACGCGTGTAATCAAGGACTTGATTCCTCGTTATCGTACTATGAAAGGTTACCGAGTTCAGCGCAAAGCGGGTTGGGATACCCATGGTCTTCCGGTTGAGCTGGAAGTAGAGAAAAAGCTAGGCATCAACGGTAAAGAGCAAATCGAGGCCTATGGTATTGAGCCCTTTATCCAGGAATGTAAAAAAAGTGTTTGGACCTATAAGGCGGAATGGGAGGAGCTCTCAGAGCGCGTTGGTTTCTGGGTTGATATGGATAATGCCTATGTAACTTACGAGAATGATTATATTGAATCTATCTGGTGGGCTCTGAAGAAAATATGGGATCAGGATATGCTCTACAAAGGACATAAAATTGTCCCTTATTGTCCGCGTTGCGGTACATCTCTTTCCAGTCATGAAGTAGCGCAAGGCTATCGCGAGATTGAAGAAACTTCAATCTATGTTCGCTTCAAAGTGGAGGGGAAAGAAAACACCTATTTTTCCGCCTGGACCACAACTCCTTGGACTTTACCTTCCAATGTGGCGCTGTGTGTTAACGCCGATGAGTATTATGTTTTGCTTAAATTACCTCGTGATCTGGATGGCAGTGAGAGAGATGTCTATTATTATTGTGCCCAGGCCTTAGCGGAGTCTACTTTCGGCGCGGAGGCGGAGATCGTGGAGACTATGCTCGGTAGTGAATTGGTCGGCATGAAATATTTACCTATTCTGCCTTATGCCAATAAGTGGGTCGCGGAGGAGGGCAAGGAGGCTTTTTATGTGGTAGCCGACCCTTATGTAACTTTGACTGAGGGTACAGGAATTGTACATACCGCTCCGGCCTTCGGTGAGGATGATGCCAGACTTGGCCGCAAATATGATCTGCCCTTTGTACAGTTAGTTAATTTAGATGGTACATTGCCGGAAGATGTAGATGATTTTGCCGGTATTTTTGTCAAGGACGCGGATCCTATGATTGTTGAAAAGCTGCGAACGGATGGCTCTTTGCTTTACAGCACGGATTTTGTTCACAGCTATCCTTTCTGCTGGCGTTGTGATACAGCCCTGATCTACTATGCCCGAACGAACTGGTTTATTCGCATGACTGAGTTACGCGAGCAGTTGATTGAGACTAATAATAAGATAAATTGGATTCCTGACACGATCGGAAAGGGGCGTTTTGGTCACTTCCTTGAGGCCGTGGTTGACTGGGTGTTGAGTCGGGAACGCTATTGGGGCACTCCCTTGCCTATTTGGACATGTGTGGATTGCAAGCATCAATTAGCAGTTGGCAGTATAGCTGAGCTTAGAGAACTGGCTGACGATTGTCCTGAAGACATTGAGCTGCATAAGCCATACATTGATGAGGTTCATCTCGCCTGTCCTGAATGTGGTAGCCTTATGAAGCGCGAACCGGAAGTAATTGATTGCTGGTTTGATTCAGGTGCCATGCCTTTCGCTCAATATCATTATCCTTTTGAGAATCAAGATGTATTTAATGAAACTTATCCTGCCGATTTTATTTCTGAAGCTGTAGACCAGACGCGCGGCTGGTTCTATTCCCTTCATGCGATCAGTAATTTGCTTTTTGGGCAGGAGACTTTTAAGAATTGTATTGTGATGGGTCATGTTCAGGATAGACACGGGATCAAGATGTCTAAACACAAAGGTAATGTTGTTGACCCTTGGGATATTTTGAAAACTGAAGGCGCTGACGCCGTCCGTTGGTATTTTTATGTTAACAGCCAGCCTTGGTTGCCTTCAAGATTTTCAGCGGAAGTAGTTAATGAGAGCAAGAGACGTTTTATGGGTACGATTTGGAATACCTATGCTTTCTATGTGCTTTATGCCAATATCGATCAATTCGATCCTCAAAAATACGAGCTTGAGTATAACAAGCTCTGTGTTATGGATCGCTGGATCCTTTCTCGTCTCAACACATTAATTAAAGAAGTAGATACCAGATTGGAGAAATATGATATCCTCTACGCCGCCAGAGCACTACAAGATTTTGCTGATGAGCTTTCTAACTGGTATGTCAGACGGAGCCGTGAGCGGTTCTGGGGACCCGATATGCCTCAAGATAAGGTCAATGCCTATCTCACATTGTATACAGTGCTAGTTAATGTGACTTTGCTGGCTGCTCCTTTTGTGCCCTTTATGACCGAGACGATCTATCAGAATTTAGTGGGGAAAAGAGTAGATAATTCTGCTGAAAGTGTACATTTAGCCGCTTTCCCAACCTATAATCAGGAACTGATAGATGAGGATCTGGAGCGACAAATGAAACTGGTCTTTGATATTGTTGTTCTGGGGCGCGCGGCTAGAAATGCCTCTGGTATCAAGAACCGTCAGCCTTTAAGTGAGATTCTGGTTGTGACTGATGATGTTTTGAGCCCGGAATATGTTGAGCTGGTGTTGGATGAACTTAATATTAAGGAGCTGAATTGGTTGGATGAAGCTACAGAGTTAATTGACTACAGCTTTAAGCCGCAATTGAGAACTTTAGGTAAGCGCATGGGCAAAGACATTCCCGCCGCCCAAGCTATGCTCGCGGAACTCCCCGGTCGTGAAACAATGGCTACATTAAATGATCAGGGTTATATTACTCTGGAGATTAACGGTACTGATTATGAGCTAAGCCAAGACGACCTGTTGATTGAAGAACATGCCGCTGAAGGCTATGCTACAGAGTCTTCAGCTAATCTAACAGTTGCCCTGGCGACTGACTTAACAGCGGAGCTGATTGAAGAAGGTCTGATGCGTGAGCTGGTAAGCAAAGTGCAGAATATGCGTAAAGAGGCAGGCTTTGAGGTTCTGGACAGAATTAAATTATATTTTGCCGCGGATGATGAAATTGCCGCTGTTTTCTCTTCGCATAAAGCAGAGATTTGCACTGATGTTTTGGCGGTAGAAATTTTACCTTTAGAGGATCGCGCCGGAACCAGTTGGGATATCAACGGTCATGCTGTCACTTTGCTGGTTGAAAGAGTCTGATGTTAATAGATGAAGACAGATAAATTTGGCATAAAAGATCTGACACTGGCCGGGATCATCGCAGCTTTATATATGCTTTTAACCTTGCCTTTCGCTCAGTTCTCTTACGGCATTATTCAATTTCGCTTGGCCGAGATATTGACTGTACTTCCTATCTTAAATTTTGCGGCTGTACCGGGTGTTTTTGTCGGTTGCTTTTTAGTTAATCTGCTTAATCCACATAGTTTGGGCCTGGTTGATATTATTGGTGGCAGTCTCGCGACTTTGCTGGCTGCCTGGCTCAGCTATCGCTGGGGTACACCCTGGCGTTTAACGAAAGATAAAGCGGAGTCGCGAATTAGTCTTAGACGCCTGGTGCCTTTAGTGCCGCCTATCATAGTTAACGCTCTGATTGTAGGTACGTATTTACCTTATCTGTTATTGGATCAGGTTACAGTTCCCACTTTACTTGGCGCGATTGGTTCAATAGCCCTTACCCAGTCCCTAGTTATTTTTCTTCTTGGTTTACCGTTGCTTTTGGCTTTACAACGCACCGGTCGGTTTAATAAAGAGAGTAGCTAGAAAATTTGCTCTCTATCGCGAAACGGCTTTATATTCATAGCGCGTTTTCATTTAAGCGCGAGTATACTTGCGCGGAGATGAACGAGTTATGAAAATATGGTGCTAGACACTGTAGCAGGAGATTCGCATATAGTTTTATCTCTGTTACAATAATGTGGATTATTTAATCTAAAATTTAGGAGATATTAGGATGAAATTTATTGTTAACGGTAGTGGCGGAGTAACTACGGAATTGGTTTTTCAAGGTCAGGTAGATATTACCGACTGTAGGCAATATGCTAATGATAAGGTTGATTTCCAAGGCAAGTTAGGGGAAGTATTCTTTTTTCCCTCTTTGTCAGGGGAGGGTCATTTGTTGATAGGGCTCGGTCAGGCTGAAAATCTGGGATATGATCAGCTTAGAGAAGCCTTCTTTTCCGCGGGTCGTGAACTGGACAAATATCGTCTGCCGGAGGTTGAGATCGAGTTGACGGTATTTACGGGACTTTCTAACGGCAAGGTTATAGAGGCCGTCGCGGAAGGATTATTGCAGTCCTCCTATCGCTTTGATAAATATAAGACTGAAAAAAAGGCGAGCCCTGAACTTACCGTTAATCTTACTTTCCCGACTGAGGAAGTTTCTGTAATTAATGATGGCATCAGCCGTGCTGAAAAATTGATAGCCGGAATATTTCTAGCTAGAGATCTTGTCAATGAACCATCCTGTGTTATTTATCCGGAGACTTTGGCTCTGAAGGCAAAAGAGGCCTTGGAACCGTTAGGCATCAAGGTTACTGTCTATGAGGAGGATGAAATCCGCGAAATAGGACTTCACGCTTTCTTGAATGTCAGTCTGGGCTCCGCGAAGCGTCCACGTCTGATTGTCATGGAATACAAAGGGGATCCTGATTCCGCTGAATGTACCGGTGTAGTAGGTAAAGGTTTGACTTACGACGCGGGCGGTTATTCACTAAAACCTTCTGACAGCATGCGGACAATGTATAGCGATATGGGTGGCGCCGGTACTGTTATTGGTATGATGCTTGTTCTGGGCAAGATGAAAGTAAAGGCTAACGTAACCGGTGTCATAGCTGCCTGTGAAAACCTAATTTCCGGGGGGGCTTATAAGCCAGGAGATGTAATCCGGTCTTTGTCCGGTAAGACAATTGAGATAGACAATACTGATGCTGAAGGTCGTCTGACCTTGGCAGACGCAGTCTACTATGCCAGTAAGCATCTCAATTGTGACCGCGTGATTGATTTGGCCACTTTGACCGGCGCTTGTCTGATCGCTTTGGGTGAAGAATATTCCGCCGCGATTACTAATAACGCCGCTTTTCTAGCTGGGGTTAAAGCGGCGGCTGAAGCTGCCGGTGAGCGCGTCTGGGAGCTCCCTAACGATAAGGATTTCGCCAAGCGCAATGAGTCTAAGATTGCCGATATCAAAAATTCCGGCGGGCGCTTGGGCGGTACTATTTCAGCAGGGCAGTTTATTGAGGCGTTCCTGTATGACGATAAACCTTGGGTACATCTTGATATTGCGGGAACTGCTTTTATCGATAAACCACAACATTATCTACCGGCAGGGGCCACAGGTATCCATGTCAAGACCTTGGTAAATCTCTTTTCCTAAGCAAAGATCGTATCAACCAAACGATCAGTAGTTATGTATTCTACGAGAGGAAGTACTATAATTTAAACTGACTATGTCGCATTATTTTGACCAAAGTCCTGAATCAGAACACCGCTATCGCGACTTTGTCGCGGAGTTTGAGGGGGTTAATTTTAGATTTCGGACCGATAGCAGTGTTTTTTCCAAACAGGCCATCGACTACGGTACAAAGCTTCTCATTGAGACGGTGCTGTTTCTGGAACCCATAGACATAAGGGGACGATTTCTGGATCTGGGCTGTGGATATGGAGCGGTGGCTGTTGTCTTCAGAAAATTGCGTCCCCGGCTGGTAGTTTTGGCTTCGGATGTAAATCGCAGGGCTTTGGAGCTGGCACGATCTAACCTGGAAAGTAATGGGCTATCTGACGTCATAATTATTGAATCGGATGGATTGGAGAAGATAGCCGGAAGCTTTGATATCATTCTCCATAATCCACCGATTCGTGCGGGTAAGAAAACAGTGTATAGGCTATTGCGTGAAAGTTACGAATCTCTTAGTCCGGGGGGAAGGTTGTATATAGTTAATCGCAAGAAGCAAGGGGCGGCTTCAACTGTCTCTGAACTTGCTAGTTATTGCGATCAGGTTGAGGTCATAAAGAAGAAAAGTGGTTTTTGGATTATTCGCTGCGCCAAGCTGTGAGAGGATATACTTTTTATGGACGATTATATTTATATTCAAGCTATAGGGCAGGATAGCCACCGTTTCTCGGACTGTCCTGAACGGCCTTTGCTGTTGGGCGGAATCAAAATTCCGGATGAGGTGGGGCTATCCGGCAACAGTGACGCGGACGTGATTTTGCATGCCTTGGTCAACGCTATTAGCGGTCTAAGCGCTGAAATTATTCTGGGCCCTTTAACTGACAAGCTTTGCCAAGCCGGCATCATTGACAGTAAAGAGTATGTGCGCGGAGCCTTGGAGACTTTGCGTGATATAGAGCTCTTGCATCTATCTTTTACCGTAGAGGCGAAAAGACCTGTACTTTATCCCCATATTCCAGCCATGCGGGCTGAAATAGCGAAACTGGTTAAATTGCCGTTGACAGCCGTTGCCATAACTGCTACCAGTGGCGAGGGGCTCACCTCCTTCGGGCGGGGTGAAGGTATCCAGGTTTTATGTCTTGCCTCTGCTCGATATCCTGCTTCTTTATAATTTATCCTTGATAATTTTATCGAACTAACTTGACAGAACAAACGTTCCTTCATATAATCATCCATGAGAACATAAGTTCGCAAACTCGTCAGTTAATCGTAGGAGGAGTTTGTCAGTGCGAGTGATTTTACATTCTGATCTTAATGCGTTCTATGCTAATGTGGAGTGTCTCTATAGACCGGAGTTGAAAAATGTGCCGCTGGCAGTTTGTGGTGACCCCGCCAAACGTCAGGGTATAATTTTGGCCAAGAATGAACCGGCTAAGCAAATGGGGGTGACGACAGGTGAAGCGGTTTGGCAAGCGCTGAGTAAATGTCCTGAATTGAAGCTTGTACCCCCGCGGGGAAGATTATATATACGTTATTCGCAACTAGTGCGTGATATATATAAAGATTATACTCCTTATATAGAGTCATATGGTATTGATGAGTGCTGGCTGGATGTGACCGGTCATAAGCGGGACGGGGTTACTATCGCGGAGGAACTACGCCAACGCGTTAAGAGTGAAATAGGACTAACTGTTTCCATCGGTATTAGTTTTAATAAGATCTTTGCTAAATTGGGAAGCGATCTGAAGAAACCGGACGCAATTTGTGAAATTAGGGCTGATAATTTTCAAGACCTGGTCTGGCCTTTGCCGGTACGTTCCTTACTGTTCGTGGGCAGACAAACCGAACGTAAATTAGCCGGGATGAATGTTTTTACCATTGGTGATCTTGTACGTCTGGGTTCAGATTTTTTGCAATTACGATTAGGTAAACGGGGTCTAACGCTCTGGCAATCTGCCATGGGTCTTAATCAGGATCCGGTGTCTGAAGTAGGGACTTATCCGCCTGTAAAATCTGTTGGCAACAGCATGACAGCGATCAGGAATCTGCATACAGATGCTGAAGTAAAGCTAGTTTTTACGCGACTGGCCGATGAAGTAGCGGCTCGTTTACGTGAGCAGAAACTCTACTGTTCAACTGTGCAGATATCATTGCGTGACAGGGATCTTTTTTCTTGGGAGCGTCAGAGCAAATTGACACGTCCTACGCAATGCTCGGTGAAAATTTTACAGGAGGCTATGTCTCTATACCGGAAGGATAATTACCATGGTCGTCCTCTACGTTCGCTGGGAGTCAGAGGTACAGATTTGTGCCGGTCTGAATGCGGGCAACAACTCTCTTATCTTCCTGACATTCAGCGGGAGGAGCGCTGGTTGAAGTTGGAGCGTACCGTAGATAGTTTACGATCGCGTTATGGAGATGAGTCTATATTGAGGGGCGTATTGCTTGCCGATCGGGCTTTAGCCGGGCTCAAATCCTACTCACAGGTTGATTTACCTGAATGTACTTTACCCGGTAGTGTTGGCGCTTCTTATCTAAAACCCGGCAAAATCTATAAGGAGGTAGTGTAATTGAGTGACCGCGTAGCGCTCACCGTAGTAGCTAGATTTGACGGTGGTAAGATACGACCTCTACAAGTGATAGATGGTGAGGGCAGAAGATTTACAATAGATAAAATATTAGATGTGCGCCGTGCCGCATCTAAGTTCGGGGGTTCCGCTATACGTTATACTTGCCGGATCGCAGCGCGGCGTATTCCCATCTATTTTGATGAGTGGCACAATGTCTGGTGGTGCGAGGGAAGTTAATTAGAGAGTAAAAATGTAGTAGCGATGCCGGCGCGCGATTAGATTTAGCTATAGCGGTCTTTGGTCAAGTTAATAGATCTTTTCTTCTTAGTTTTTGTTAAAATCCGGAGGTAATAATTGTGGCTGAACTTAATAGAATTTCTCGCAAATCATTCAACTTTTGCCACAGTCTTTCTTTCTCTTGGGGACTGACTAACAATTTCTTGGGTAAGGGGGTGCGTAAATAGATATGGAGTAAAGCGTGAGCGCAGGTAACAAAGTTGTAATCGGACAGTTCATAGAGACCGTCGAAAAATAAATTAACGCGATCTATAGCGACTGCTCGCGGTAAGGCGAGAATTGCTGTTTCAGTCAAACTATATTGTGAATCTGTCGCTTCAGCTAGTAATGATATATTGTCAAGATTTTTCGCGTATTCACGACATTCTCTGAGTCGGGCTTGTCCTTCCTGGGTTAAATGCCGTACACCTAGACACAGAAAGAGGAAACTGGCAGCGGGTAATAAGAGTAGAAAACCGTAAAAAGTTTTGCCGAGCAGTGATAAGATGGGGGCCAGTATGGCTAACACTACAGTAAAAATAATAGTCAGTATGCGCCCGAATTTGGTTTTGCCTTGATCATATAGGCCCAGTTCCAGATACTCGTCACAAATCAATTGTTCGAACTCTTGATAATTTTGTTTAAAACTTTTCGCGGTTGTGGAGTCGGAAGCAGCTCGTCGTAACTGGGCTGCTGAAAGAGCTGGCCCGCCTATGGCAAGGTCTTGGAAGAGCCAGTGTAGCAGATAGGTTTCCGAAGGTCTTAAAGAGGAGAAGTCAACCCGACCCGAATGAGGCCAGGTAAAGACATAATCATCCAGCCACAGCTCTTTTTGATTAACAAGACTGAGCATAGAACTGAGCAAAATGCGTCCCGGTGTATTCTGTTTCAGGAGCATGGAGAAATTGTAAGGTTTTACTGAGGACGGCCAGAGGGCGAAGTTGGGACTGACAGCTTTACTAAAGCCTTCGCGTTCGTAATAAATATAAAAGGCTAAGGCTAGAATTAGGCTAACCAGTGTAATATACGGGATTAACATGCGGATTAATTCAGCGCGCTGTCTTAACTTTAACATCTTCTGAGCGGAGAGCCCGGCTTGTTGGAACTGTTGTTCATAAGTAGTTTCAGCGGGGTCTGGCTCCAAGGCTGTAAAAATATCCGCGTCAGTGCTGAGTAGAACCCAGAGTTTATCATCCGGTTCCAGGTCCTCTGTTCGTAGCTTAATAAGATTATTTTCCAGACGGTTGACAGTGATATTGGCGGAGGTCTGAGTGACGGCGTTGGCTCCTACACCGGTTATTCTTTCCGGCAAAATCATAGTAGCGGTAAAAATATCAGGGCTGGAATTAGTGTCAAGAGAGAGGAGAGGCGCGTATAATAAGGCTTTGTCAGCATTTTGAACTATGGCGTCCGTATAGATCCATTCGACTTTTATCAGCCATTCTCCTTTACCAAAATTGGTGTGCATCTGGACAGTGGTACGGTCTTCATAATGTATCTTTTCATAGGCGGCGGGAGAATTCTTTAGCTTTCTCTTTACTTCTTGCTCCAGTTGGGTGTAGATAGGTGTTGGGTTGAGGCCACTGGCGGCGATGCCGATAGCGGACAATTCAACCTCACCCGTTCGTAGCTTTGGCCTGACCAGTTTAAGTCCCCAGGATTCTTGAGGAGAGCTGACTTGATAGATTTCTGTTAATTGCAGTGTTCCGTCAATTAATATTAATATCTCACTATCGATAGAGGTGATGTCGACTGTAGAGATGAGGTTAGTTATGCTGCCACAGCCGGTAATTAGAACCGGGCCAATAATAAGGCTCAGTAGTAAAAGAATTAGACTAAAGCTTCTTATTAAGGAGCGCATTTTCTTACCTCAAATGGTCTATTACTGCGATAAAGCTTTAAAGCATACCGCGACTGTATTCTATTAGTTGAGTATATCAGAGCGAAATGGCACAGCCAATAATTAAGGATAACAGTTTTTTGGCAAATAGCCTTCCCGTATCCTGTCTGTGTAAAAAATAAAATTAGACTTGCATTAAATCTAATAGCACTATATACTTATCGGTGCGTCTGTGTGAGCTATGCCGGCTTACGGAGATGACTAAGCATAGATACTGGAGATTGCTGTAGGCCCAGCTGCGTTGGGCGACAGGTAACTTCAGTGGAGAAGTCCGACGGAGAATCGGGCGCATGGTACGCAGTCTGAGGTTTCGCCCAGCGACTGTCTACTGAGAACAGAAGCTGGGCATTATGCCGGAAGAAAAAGAAACGCCAGGCAGGGTAGTATCATAAATGCAGCAAACATGGAGGTAAACATGGCAATAGACCAAAAAATACGTATCCGTTTAAAGGCTTTTGATCACCATATTCTTGATGAGAGCGCTGAAAGAATTGTCGACACAGCCAAGAGAACGGGGGCCAGTGTATCGGGACCGATCCCGTTGCCAACAGAGAAAGAAGTCATCACAATTTTACGTTCACCGCATAAACATAAGGACGCGCGGGAACAATTTGAGATTAGAACTCATAAGCGCTTGATTGACATTCTGGCTCCTAACACTAAAACGGTAGAGTCTTTGATGAAGCTGGAGATGCCAGCTGGTGTCAATATCGAGATCAAGCTTTAGGCAGTAACTGCCGGGTAAATGTTCACAAGGGTGAACCAATAACCAGGAGGTAAGACAAAGTTATGACAAAATTTATGTTAGGGCGAAAAGCCGGGATGACACAGATATTTAATGAGGACGGTATTGCTATTCCGGTCACGGTAATTTCCTGCGGCCCTGTATCTGTAGTCCAAAATAAAACAAAAGAAGTAGACGGTTACAAAGCGGTAAAGGTCGGTTTTGAGGATAAAAAACGTGTGACGAAGCCGCTCGCGGGTCAGTTTGAAAAGGCCGGGATTAAAGCGAAGAGGATTTTGCGCGAATTTAAGACCGAGGAAGAGTTTGAGCTTGGTCAAGAAATAAATGTAGCGGACATGTTTGCCACAGGTGATCATGTTGATGTTGTTGGTACTTCTAAGGGCAAAGGCTTTCAAGGAGTTATCAAACGCCACGGTTTTTCCAGGGGTCCGGAGTCTCATGGTTCTAAACATCACAGATATCCCGGATCAATGGGTTCGTCCGCTACGCCGGGTAAAGTCTTTAAGGGCAGAAAACTACCGGGCCAGATGGGCAATAAACGTGTAACAGTACAAAATCTTGAAGTCGTATCAGTTGATGGCGAGCGCAGTATTTTAGTCTTAAAGGGAGCTGTGCCGGGACCCAAAGGGGGTCTCCTCGAGATTACTTCTACTGTGAAGAGAAGATAGGACAAGGGGAGATTATCTTATGGCTAAGATAGATATTTATAACATGGAAGGCAAAGTAGTAGCTGATTTGGAACTAGCGGACGATATTTTTGCCATTGAGCCTAATGAGGACGTAATGCACAGAGTCGTGGTTAACCAACACGCCAATCGTCGTCAGGGAACCGTTAAAGTAAAGGGTAGAAGCGATAGGCGCGGTGGCGGCAGAAAGCCTTATCGTCAGAAAGGCACAGGTAGGGCCAGACATGGCTCAATCCGCTCGGCGCAGTATATTGGCGGCGGTAGGATTTTCGGGCCTGCACCTAGAGATTTCAGATATTCTCTCCCGCGCAAAATGAGACGCTTGGCCCTGAAATCAGCTCTGGCTTCAAAATACCAGTCAGGAAAAATGCTGGTCTTGGATAGACTTGAGTTAGATGAAATTAAGACTAAGACAATGGTTAAGATTCTCGAGAATCTGGGTGTTGAAGGTTCAGCTCTTATTGTGTTGCCGCAGCGCGACTTGATGGTTGAGCGCTCCTCGAACAATTTGCGCGCTATCAAGGTTAGTGAAGTGCAGACACTCAATGTGACAGAGATTTTGCGCTTTGATCGCTTAATCTTGACGCAGGATGCTGTAACCAGGGTTGAGGAGGTATACAACTAATGAAAAGTATATATGACGTTATTATTAGCCCGGTTATAACTGAGCAAAGCATGATGGAGACAGCTGAAGGTAAATATACTTTCCGTGTTGCCAAGGGCGCGACCAAATCCGAGATACGAAAAGCCTGTGAGCAACTTTTTGATGTTAAAGTCGTAAAAGTAAACACCAGCTACCAAGGCGGTAAGACAAAGCGTATGGGTGTTCATGAGGGCAAGCAACCTACATGGAAAAAGGCGGTAGTTACGATTGATCTTGATCCCTCTGAAGATCGTTATGAAACTAAGGGCGGCAAGGTTGGAACCACTACCAGAAAATATAAAACTGAAATTGAAGAATTCGGGTTCGGCCAGTAAGCCGTTCGCGTAATAGAGAAGGAGCAAGAAAATGGCAGTCAAGTTATATCGTCCTACTTCTCCAGCTTTAAGGCAGAAAGCCGTTGCCGACTATTCAGGTTTAAGTAAAAAGAAACCGGAGAAGGCTTTACTGGAGAAAAAGAAGAAAAATGTCGGCCGCAATAATTATGGTCGTATAACTAGCCGTCACAGAGGCGGTGGAAATAAACAAAAATACAGAATCATTGATTGGAAGAGAAGGAAAGAAGGCGTTCCCGCCAAAGTAATTGCTATAGAGTATGATCCTAATCGTACAGCCTTTATAGCCTTGATTCAGTATTTGGACGGATCCAAATCTTATATCTTGGCCCCACAAGGCCTCAAGATTGGCGATATGGTCGAGAGCGGCCCGGAAGCGGATATCGTGATTGGGAATTGCTTGCCGCTTGGCAATATTCCTATTGGTTCCGAAGTTCATAATGTTGAGTTGCGTCCGGGTAGGGGTGGTCAGCTAGTGCGTGGAGCAGGAACAGCCGCTCAGTTGTTAGCTCGTGAGGGCAGATTTGTTTCCCTGCGTATGCCTTCCGGTGAAGTACGTCTGATTCCTACTAACTGCAAAGCGACTATAGGCTCTGTTAGTAATCCGGAAAATGAAATTCTGAATCGGGGTAAGGCGGGATATTCAAGACATCAGGGGCGAAGGCCTCATGTGAGAGGTTCAGCTATGAATCCGGTTGAGCACCCACACGGTGGCGGCGAAGGTAAAGCGCCGATTGGTATGCCCAGTCCATTGACTCCGTGGGGCAAGCCTACTTTAGGATATAAGACCAGAAAACCCAAGGAATCGGACAAATATATAGTCCGGAGAAGAAACAAATAAGGAGGCTTGCTAAAAAATGAGTCGTTCAACAAAAAAAGGATTCTATGTAGAAGAAGCTCTAATGCGTCGCATTAACGCATTAAATGATAAGAATGAGCATAAGGTAGTTAAAACATGGTCAAGGGCCTCCACGATATTTCCTGAGATGGTGGGCCATACGATAGCGGTTCACGATGGACGTAAACATGTGCCGGTCTATATAACAGAAGAGATGGTAGGGCATAAGCTTGGCGAGTTTGCCCCTACCCGTACGTTCCGAGGCCATGCAGGCTCCGAAAAGAGAACCACTGTCCGCTAATTGGGATTGGAGGGAGGATAAATCTGTGGCAAAAAAAGTTATGAGTAAAGATGAATTGCTTGCCAATAAAGAACAATTGGTGGCTGATTATAGAGCTAGGCACCAGCGCAATCAAAAGAAACCTCTTTTGACTAAAAAAGAGCGCAAGGTTCTAGATGTTGATAGAGATCGTGGCTACGCGCAAGCTAAATTTATACGCATTAATGCTTTTAAAGTAAATGCCGTACTTAAATTAATTAGGGGAAAGATGTTGACTGAAGCATTAGCGATCCTGATGTATACACCTGGCGCGGTTTCACCTGTCTTGATTAAATTACTAAAGTCAGCTGAAGCCAATGCCGTTAATAATAATAATCTCTCCCGTGATGATCTCTATGTGGCTGAATGCTACGCCAATCAGGGGCCGACTCTGAAGCGCTTCCGGGCCAGAGCTCGTGGTGGCGCGAGTAGAATTTGGAAACGCACAAGCCATATTACAGTAGTTTTAAGAGAGAAAGCATAGGAGGATAGTTTAAATGGGTCAGAAAGTAAACCCGCATGGCATGCGCGTTGGAGTGATAAAGGATTGGGATTCTCGCTGGTATGCGGATAAAAAGGATTTTGCCAAATATTTGGTTGAAGATAAAAAAATTCGTGATTTTGTCAAGCAGGAAACGGAGAAAGCCGGTGTCTCCCGCATTGAAATAGAGCGCGAGGGTGATGATAAGACCGTAGTGACCATTACTACCGGCAAGCCGGGTATTATCATTGGTCGTCAAGGGTCTGAGATTGAGAACTTGAAGAAGAAAATGGCGAAAAAATTTAAACGTAATTTCTTCATTAATGTTAAAGAAGTTAAAAATGTAGATTGTGAAGCCCAATTGGTAGCGGAAGGGATAGCTCGCCAACTTGAAGAGCGAGTGTCGTTCCGACGCGCTATGAAGCAGGCGATCAGTAGGGCAATGAAGCAGGGCGCTAAGGGTATAAAAACTATGACTTCCGGGCGTCTGGGTGGAGCTGAAATTGCCAGGACTGAACAATATCACGAGGGAACAATTCCCCTACATACTTTGCGTGCCGATATAGACTATGGATTTGCTGAGGCAGCCACGACCTATGGACGTCTTGGCGTGAAAGTTTGGATCTATAAAGGTGAAGTTTTACCGGCACGCAAGGCTATACAGGAAGTACAGGAAGGAGTTGAAGCCTAATGTTAATACCAAAGCGTGTTAAATATAGGAGACAGCACCGTGGACGCATGAAAGGGAAAGCTCTACGCGGTAATTTTGTAGCATATGGCCAATACGGTATTCAGGCTACTGAACCTTGCTGGATTACCGACAATCAGATCGAGGCTGCCCGTATCGCCATTAATCGTAGACTGAGACGTGGTGGTAAGGTTTGGATTAAAATTTTTCCTGATAAACCGGTTACGAAAAAACCAGCTGAAACCAGAATGGGTAAGGGCAAGGGAGCCCCGGAGTATTGGGTCGCGGTTGTTAAGCCGGGTCGTGTTTTATTCGAAATTGCCGGTGTGTCTGAACCCATGGCCAGAGAAGCAATGCGCTTAGCTTCACATAAGCTGCCCTGTAAAACTAAATTTGTCAAATCTGACCGCACCTTTACTGAAGAAGAATTGGCCAGTTTTGCTGAAATTCATGTTACTGAAGAAGATTTAATACCGAGTTCCGTCTTGGAAGAAGAGCTTCTTGAGGAAGAAGAAGCAGCTGCTGCCGTTGAAGATTCTGAGGATGTTGAAGGTGATAGTACGGAGGAGGTAGAGACTGATGAAGGCAACTGAACTTCGTGATAAAACTTCTGCTGAACTTGATACCGAGCTGAATGAATTTAAGGCCGAATTATTTAAACTTCGTTTTCAGCACGCTACCAATCAGCTCTCAAATCCTATGCAATTAAAGCGAGTGAAGCGTGATATCGCGCGTGTCAAAACCGTTATCCGCGAACAAGAACTTGCTGTTGCGAGAAATAACGGAGGAAATAAGGCATGAGCAATTGTGATAGAGCTATTCGTAAGCAGCGGACTGGGATAGTAACTAGCGACAAAATGGATAAAACAATTGTTGTTGAAGTCGTTGAGCATGTGCGTCATCCACTGTATAAAAAATATATACAGAAAACCCTTAGATTAAAGGCTCATGATGAGAATAACGAATGTCGAATTGGTGATAAGGTACGTGTTATGGAGACACGTCCTCTAAGCCGCGATAAACATTGGCGTTTGGTAGATATTATCGAGAAGGCCAAGTAGCGCCGCGCATTGGAGGAGGAAGAAAATGATACAAGTTGAAACAGCCCTTAAATCCGCAGACAATACCGGCGCTAAGCGCTTATATTGCATTAAAGTATTGGGTGGATCGGGTAGAAAATACGCAAATGTCGGTGATGTTATCGTCTGTTCAGTAAAGGAAGCTATTCCCGGCGGAGTTGTCAAAAAAGGTGATGTAGTAAGGGCCGTGGTAGTTAGAACCAAGAAGGGCCTGCGTCGTAATGACGGTTCTTATATCAGGTTTGATGAAAATGCCGCTGTTATTCTTAAAGAAGATGGTAGCCCACAAGGTACGCGTATTTTTGGACCTATTGCCCGTGAGTTGAGAGAAAAAAATTATATGAAAATTCTTTCTCTGGCTCCGGAAGTGCTGTAAGGAGGACAAAATGTCAAAAGTACATGTAAAAGTTAACGATAAAGTCTATGTCCTTACAGGAAAGGACGCCGGCAAGACAGGAAAAGTCTTGGCCGTGTTCCCTAAAACCGGCCGAGTGATTGTAGAGGGTGTCGCGGTTTCCACAATGCATAAACGCCCCCGTACCGCCGGCGAGCCGGGTGGCATTGTTCACATTGAGACAACTATCGACGCTTCCAATGTTATGGTCGTATGTGAAAGTTGTAAGCGACCTTCCAAACTGGGAAAGAAATTTGATAGTAACGGCAATAAAGTTAGATATTGCAAAGCATGTGGTGAGACAGTGTCTGTTGTAGGGCAGGAAGATAAATAGGGAGGCGGACGATGAGTAGATTAAAAGAAAAATATCAAAAAGAGGTCGCACCCATGTTGTTGGAGAAATTTAACTATAAATCTCCAATGGAAATCCCCAAGCTTGAAAAAATTGTGCTTAATATGGGTGTGGGGGATGCCAAAGATAACGCTAAAGCCATTGAAAGTGCCGCTGACAATCTTAGAGTCATTTCCGGTCAAAAGCCGATTGTGACCAAAGCACGTAAATCAGTTGCTAATTTTAAATTGAGAGCCGGCATGAATATAGGCGTAATGGTGACCTTAAGAGGAGATCGGATGTACGATTTCTTTGATAAATTGGTCAGTATCGCTTTACCGCGAGTACGTGACTTCAGAGGGACCAACCCTAACTCATTTGATGGGCATGGAAACTATGCTTTAGGAGCTAGGGAACAATTAATTTTTCCGGAAGTTGATTATGACTCCATTGATAAGATAAGAGGGCTGGATATAGCGATTGTTACAACAGCCAAGACTGATGAAGAAGCTAAAGCATTATTGGACGGCTTGGGAATGCCGTTTAGAAGATAGGCCGGAGGAAATAATATGGCAAAAAAATCAAAGATAATTAAAGCACAACGCCCGGCAAAATTTTCGACGCGTCAACATAACCGTTGCCAACTTTGCGGAAGACCACATGCCTATATGCGTAAATATGGTATTTGTCGTCTTTGCTTCCGAGAACTTGCCTATAAGGGTCAGATACCCGGTGTGCGCAAGGCGAGCTGGTAAGGGAGGAATAATTTATGCAAATTACTGATACTATTGCTGATATGCTGACTAGGATTCGCAATGCTGGTCGCGCGGGGCATACCAATTGTGATATCCCTGCCTCAAAAATGAAGAAGGCTATCGCGGATATTTTAGTTGAAGAAGGCTATATTCAGAGCGTCACTTTTCAAGATGATAACAAACAAGGCATCTTGACTGTTACTCTCAAGTATATAGACAAAAAGCCTGTAATAAACGGTATCCAACGAATCTCAAAGCCCGGTCTCAGGGTCTATGCGGATATGGAGAATTTGCCTAAAGTTCTAGGCGGACTCGGTATTGCTATTATCTCTACATCGCAGGGAATCAAGACCGATAGACAGGCAAGAAAAGATGGCGTGGGCGGAGAAGTATTGGCCTATGTATGGTAGAAACTCTGAAAAGGGTCAATTGATGACCTTCAATCTTAAGAGCGGGAGGAAATAATGTCCAGAATTGGTAAAATGCCGGTGGAAATTCCACCTGGGGTAGAAGCAAAACTTGATGGCGAATTTATCAACATTAAAAAGGATAAAATTGAGCTTAGCCAAAGAATACATCCTTTAGTTGATGTAGAGATAAAGGATCAAATGATCGTTGTTACCAGAAAAAACGATCAGAAAGAAAGCAAAAGCCTTCACGGTTTGACCAGATCCTTGATTAACAATATGGTGCAGGGTGTTAATGAACCGTTTACCAAAAATCTTGATGTTCAGGGAACAGGTTATAGGGCACAACTTAACGGCAATATTTTGAGTTTGACCTTAGGTTTGTCACACCCGGTAGAAATAGAAGCGCCGGAAGGTATTACTTTTGAAGTTCCGGCTCCGAATAGAATCGTTGTAAAAGGCGCCGACAAACAGCTTGTAGGTGAAACGGCAGCTCGTATCCGCGCTCAAAGATTACCCAATCCTTATAAAGGCAAGGGTATTAAATACGATTATGAAGTCTTGCGCCTGAAGGAAGGCAAGACCGGCGCCAAGTAATGGGGGTAACAGATGATTAAGAAAAAACCTAGAAACGCAGTGCGCCGTCGCAAAAAAGCAAGAGTGCGCAAACATGTTTTTGGCAGCGCGGAGAGGCCTAGACTGGCTGTCTTTAGAAGCAATGCTCAAATTTACGCTCAGATCATTGATGACAGTAAAGGCGCAACCTTAGTCAGCGCTTCTTCTCTGGATGCTGAAGTCAAAGAGCAGCTAACTCACGGTGGCGGCAATATTGAAGCAGCGAAGATTGTTGGTAAAGCAGTAGCAAAAAAGGCACTTGATAATGGCATTGAGAATGTGGTATTTGATCGTGCAGGTTATCTTTACGCAGGTCGTGTAGCTGCTTTGGCAGAAGGTGCTCGTGAAGCGGGCCTCAAATTTTAAGGGGGATAGATATGAGAGAAAATCGCAATAGACGTAATCGCCGTGATGAGGCTCGCGAGGATGAATTTCAGGAGAGAGTTATTCATATCGGGCGTGTGGCCAAAACTGTAAAAGGCGGACGTAATTTTCGCTTCACTGCTCTGGTTATTGTAGGTGACGGTAATGGTCGTGTCGGTAAAGGACGTGGCAAAGCCGCGGAGATTCCTGATGCTATTCGTAAGGGGATTGACGACGCTAAGAAAAACTTGATTACAGTACCAATCAAAAATGGCACTATTCCTCACGAAGTTCTGGGCAGATTTGGCTCTGGCAAAGTGTTGCTGATGCCCGCGGTAGCTGGTACCGGTGTTATTGCCGGTGGTTCGGTTCGCGCGGTTTGTGAGATGGCTGGTATCAATGATATTCGCACCAAATCCATCGGCACTAACAATCCGAATAATGTAGTCAACGCAACTATAGAAGGGCTAAAGTCTTTAAGATCAATTGAAGAGGTTGCCAGGATACGCGGCAAGAAACCCTCTGAGATTATTTAGGAGGCAAGGCATGACTAAATTACAGATTACATTAACTAAAAGTACTAGTGGCGCCAATAAAAGACAAATTGCTACTGTCGAAGCGCTGGGACTGAAAAGAATAGGTCAAACGGTTGAACAACATGATAATAAAGCTATCCGTGGTATGATCTCTCGAATCAGTCATTTAGTAAGCGTAGTTGAGGAGTAAAATCGCTATGAAATTAAATGAATTAAAAGCAACACCCGGGGCTAGGAAAAAAACCGCGCGCAAGGGCAGAGGTTATGGCTCTGGTCTTGGCAAAACTTCAGGGCGTGGACATAAAGGGCAAAAAGCTCGCTCCGGTGGTGGAAAGGGGCCAATGTTTGAAGGTGGTCAGATGCCTCTCTATCGCCGTTTGCCCAAGCGTGGCTTTACAAGCAGAAACAAGAAGCAATACATCGTTGTAAATGTTGGTGATCTTAATAATTTTGAGGACGGGTCCGTTGTTGACGCGAAGGTCTTGGACTCAGCAGGACTTATTACTTTACCAAAAGTTAACGATGGCTTAAAAGTTCTGGGTGATGGTGACTTGGATAAAAAGCTTCATGTGAAAGCGGCCGCTTTCACCAGCAACGCCAAAGAAAAGATTTTGGAGGCGGGGGGCAAGGTTGAGGTAATCTGATATGGGAGATATGTTTCAAACTATCAAGAACGCCTTTAAAGTAGAGGACCTAAGAAAGAAACTAGTCTTTACTGTACTGGTTCTCCTTATATACCGTTTAGGAACCGCGGTTCCGGTGCCTGGGATTTCCGCTGCCAGATTTACAGCTATGATTGACAGATTTGGTCAGCTAGGTCAGTTTATGAACCTCATCTCCGGTGGTGCCTTTGCCTCTGTTTCTATCTTTTCGCTTGGGATTCAGCCATATATTAATGCCTCAATTATCATGCAATTATTGACGGTGGCCATACCGGCTTTGGAACGTCTGTCAAAAGAGGGTGAAGAAGGTAGAAAAAAGATTCAAAAGATAACGCGTTTTGTTACGGTAGGATTGGGTCTTGTTATGGCTACGGCTTACTGGGCCGCCACCAAGGACGCTAAAGTTACTGTTCTGCCCGGCTGGCTAAACGCGCTTGTCGTAATCGGTACCTTTACTGCCGGTACCGCTTTTGTCATGTGGTTGGGAGAACTGATTAATGAAAAGGGTATAGGCAACGGCATTTCCATGATTATTTTTACGGGTATTATAGCTAATCTGCCCCGAATGATCATTAATCTATTTGGCTGGTTCCAGAACTGGAAACTTACAAATAATGTAGTTCTGGCTCTGCTCGGTGTAGCGTTCGTAATTTTAATTTTCCTTTTGGTTATTACTTTAGTTGTCTTTGTGCAGATAGCAGAGCGAAGAATTCCGATACAGTATGCTAAGAAAGTGGTAGGACGTAAAGTCTATGGAGGGCAGAGTACCTACCTGCCGATTAAGGTTAACCAGGGTGGCGTGTTGCCGGTTATCTTCGCGGTGTCAATCCTGATGCTGCCTTCGACATTCGTGTCGTTGTTTAACTGGACCGGCCCTGTCGCGCGTTGGTTTTTGCGCTTTGATTCCAATCCGCTATATTATATAATTTACGCGCTGTTGATATTCGCGTTCACTTTCTTTTACGCTATGATTTCTTTCAACCCTATTGATATCGCTAATAATCTGCAGAAAAACGGAGGGTACATTCCCGGTATCAGGCCGGGCCGTCCCACTTCTGAGTTTATCCATAAGACATCTAGAAAGCTTAACTGGTTTGACGCTCTGTTTCTAGTTGTAATTGTCTTATTGCCTAGCCTCTTAGGTGCCATTACCGGAGCGCAAGGTATTTGGTTTGGCGGCACCTCAGTACTTATTTTGGTTGGAGTAGCAATGGATCTGGTAAATCAGCTCGAAGCTCAATTAATGATGCGTCATTATAAGGGCTTCCTTGATTAAATGGAGGATGAGAATGAAACTGGTATTGTTAGGAGCGCCGGGAACCGGTAAAGGGACAATGGCAACTGATATCGCAAAGTCTTTGCTGTTACCTCATATCTCGACCGGAGATATTTTTAGAGCAAATATTTCCGGTGGGACTGAGCTTGGCACAAAGGCGAAGCGCTATTTAGACGAGGGAAAGTTAGTGCCGGATGAGCTAACTATCGGTATGGTAAAGGATAGATTGGCTCAAAGCGATTGTAAGGATGGCTTCATACTTGATGGTTTTCCACGTACCGTTCCACAGGCAAAAGCCTTAGATGAAATGCTATTGCAGGGCGGTAGTAAACTGGATCTTGTCATCAATCTTCAGGTTCCGGAAGAGCTTATTTTCAAACGTATAACTAACAGGCTTGTATGTAGTTCTTGCGGTAAACCTTATAACAAACTTGAATTTCCTCCCGCTAAAGAAGGAGTTTGTGATTTTTGCGCGGGTGAAGTTATTCAAAGACAAGATGATACAGCTGAGACCCTACGTACCAGACTGGATACGTACCATGAATTAACAGCGCCGCTGGTTACCTATTACCAGCAGCAAGGTATTTTGATTGATTATGACAACAGTGGTAAGCATAGCCAGGAAAGCGTAGATAATCTGATTGAAAAGGTTAAAGCAAAGATAGAGTCAATTAGTAAGTCTTCGTATGTTGGCGGTAACGAAAATTAGGTTTCTTATTTTGTCATGGTTACGATTAAGTCTTGGGAAGAAATTGAGATTATGCGTGAGGCAGGCAGGATTGTAGCTGAGGTCTTCGTTGCCATTGAACCTTTTCTGCGACCCGGAGTCTCTACAGCTAAGATCGATTCTATCGCGGAGGAAGTAATTAGAGATTATGGTGCTGAGCCATCATTTCTTGGAGTTCCGGGACCCGTACCGTATCCCGCGGCCACTTGTATCTCAATTGATGATGAAGTCGTACACGGGATACCAAATGTTAATCGCCTTTTACAAGAAGGGCAAATAGTGTCAGTTGATGTCGGGGCCAAAATTCATGGTCTGCACGGCGACGCGGCCAGAACTTGGCCCATTGGTGAAACAGCGTCTGAATTGTTGGATCTGATCCGGACCGCGGAAGATTGTTTTTGGGTCGGCCTGGAACAGGCCAGGGTAGGTAATAGAATTGGCGACATTTCCGCTGCTGTGCAGAAACTAGCGGAAGCTAAAGGTTATGGAGTAATACGGACTTTATGTGGCCACGGTATCGGTCACGAGCTACATGAATCTCCTAATGTGCCTAATTACGGTAAGGCGGGTTATGGTCCCAGATTAGAGGTCGGTATGACACTGGCTTTAGAGCCGATGATTACTCTCGGCGGTTATGCAGTCAGGCAAAAGAGTGATGGCTGGACCATAGTGACCGCAGATGGTAAGGCTGCCGCGCATTATGAGAACAGTTTTGCCATAACTGCGGATGAGCCTATAGTCTTTACAGTTTTAAAGAATGAACAGTCTCTTTGACTCTATCGCTACAGCAGGGATCTCTGTTGGCATGGGCGTATTGTCTATCCGGGGTCGTGATAGAGGAAAAGTGTTTATAGTTGTAGGATTAGAAGGTAGGAGATTGATACTGGTAAACGGCGGAAACAGATCTCTAGCTAAACCGAAATTAAAGCACTATAAACATGTTAAACCCCTAGGACATATAATGTCTGAGGTGGAAGTAAACAGTATAATTAGAGCTGATATTGATTGCAGGGAAAAGGATACTTTTTTAAGGAAAAAGATAGATTTATTTCTGGATAAAATAAAATGTGAAAAGGAGGTTTCTGATGCCCAAAGAAGAAGCAATTGAGGTAAAAGGTGTTGTTATTGATACGATGCCTAATGCAGTTTTCCGCGTCAAGCTGGAAAATGGACATGAAGTCATTGCTCATATTAGTGGAAAGCTTCGCCAACACTATATCAAGATCTTGACCGGGGATACTGTTACTGTAGAGCTTTCACCCTATGATTTGACCAGGGGGCGTATTACCTGGAGAACGAAATGAAATCTGACAGTTTTTAGAAAATATCAGCAGGTTGAAACTTGCTAAAATTCTATTTTCTGGTAAAATAACAAGCTGTGCGCCTTTAACAAAACTAGGCGTCACAAGTATGGAGTGTATATTATGAAAGTTAAACCATCAGTAAAACCAATTTGTGAAAAATGCCGAGTAATTAAGCGTCGCGGCAGGGTTATGGTTATTTGCCAGGACCCTAAACACAAGCAAAGACAGGGTTAGTACTGCCTTGTTTTAACGAGCTGATTAACACGACAACGGGATGCGGCTGCATCAATCTTTTTAACTGATTGTTGTTTCCTTCATTCGTGTTTATATAGAGTTTGAAAGTTATTATGGAGGTATTTTAATGGCACGTATTGCCGGGGTTGATCTACCCAAAGAAAAGCGAGTTGAGATCGGACTCACTTATATATACGGAATTGGGCGCACCAGTGCTAAGAAAATTTTAGAAATGACAGGTGTCAGTACCGATACCAGAGTGAAGGACTTGACGGATGAAGAAGTCTCCAAAATTCGTGAGACAATCGATAATAATTTTACGGTAGAGGGTGATTTGCGCAGAGAGACTGCTATGAATATTAAGCGGTTGGGTGAGATAGGTAGTTATCGAGGACGACGCCACCGTAGCGGACTTCCTGTGCGTGGTCAAAGATCCAAGACCAATGCTCGTACCAGAAAGGGCCCACGCCGTACTATGGCGAATAAGAAAAAATAGGAGGAAGATATTAAATGGCACAACCCAAAGGTAAAGGTAAGAAAACTGTTGCCAGGACACGTCGTCGCGACCGCAAGAATATTGATCGCGGCGCAGCGCATATTCATTCTTCCTTTAACAACACGATCGTAACTATTACAGATTTGGCCGGAAACGCTATCTCCTGGTCCAGCGCTGGAGCGCAGGGAATGCGTGGATCACGTAAGGGCACGCCCTTTGCTGCTCAGTTGGCAGCTGAACAGGCAGCTAGAGCCGCCGCTGAACATGGAATGCGTACAGTAGAAGTTTATGTCAACGGGCCTGGTTCGGGACGTGAGTCTGCAATTAGGGCGTTGGAAACTGCCGGACTGGAAGTGGTATCAATCAAGGATGTTACTCCCATTCCACATAATGGCTGTCGCCCACCTAAGAGAAGAAGAGTGTAAGTTAAGGAAGGTAGAAAATGGCTAGATATACAGATGCCACCTGCAGACTCTGTCGTCGTGAAGGCGCGAAATTATTTTTGAAGGGTCAAAGGTGTTATTCACAAGAAAAATGTGCTCTAGGAAATCATCCTGGCGCCCGTAAAGGGGCCCCCGGTATGCATCCATCGAGCAGAAGAAAACAATCAGAATACGGTATGCAGTTGCGCGCTAAGCAGAGAACTAAAAGATTCTACGGAGTGCTGGAGTCCCAGTTCCGCAGATTTTATAAACGCGCGGAACGCATGCCCGGCAAAACGGGTGAAAATCTACTGGCTTTGCTAGAACTCAGGCTTGATAATGTTGTTTATCGGCTTGGCTTTGCTGAATCCAGAGCCCATGCCAGACAGCTGGTTACGCATGGACATATTGAAGTGAATGGAAAGACACTAAATATTCCCTCGGCTACACTAGATGTTAATGATGAAGTCGCTGTTGCTGAGAAAGCCAAAAAATTCAAATTTTTTGAAGAAATGGCAGAACGTCCTGTGCCGGGCTGGTTAAGTGTTGACACCACCGGACTGAAGGGAACTGTTCTAAGCGTACCGACACGAGAAGAAGTTGACGTCGACGTTGAAGAAACCTTGATCGTTGAGTTGTACTCTAAATAATCCGTTTTACGGATTACTCATTAAAGATTTAGTAGCTGAGGAGGCTGGCATGATTGAAACTAAGAACGCGGTAGTTGAATATAGTGATTCTAGCGAAGACGGCTCCTATGGCAAATTTGTTGTTGAACCACTTGATCGCGGTTATGGGATAACTATAGGCAATGCCTTGCGCAGAGTACTTTTGTCCTCGTTGCCAGGCGCGGCTGTAACCGCCATTCGTATAGACGGAATCTTTCAAGAATTCTCTACTATCGTTGGGGTAGTTGAAGATATTACTGAAATTATTCTGAATGTGAAGGCGATCAGGGTTAAGCTGCATGCGGAAGGGCCTAAAACAGTTTATATAAATGTCGAAGAAGGCAAGACAGGTGAAGTTACGGCCGGCGATATCGTTCGTGATGACGAGGTAGAGATTATCAATCCGGATTTGGTCTTGTGTACGCTTAATGGTAAGGGACGCTTATTTATGGAATTGCAGATTGAAGCCGGTGTCGGTTACTCAAGCGCTGAGAAGAATAAAGCATCCAATCGCCCCATTGGTGTCATCCCTGTAGATTCGATCTTTAATCCGGTAAGAAAAGTTGTCTACAAAGTCGACGATACACGTGTCGGCCAGATAACCGACTTTGATAAGCTGACGATGGAGATTTGGACAGATGGCACGATTAGCGCCAATGACGCTCTGAGCGCGGCTTCAATTATTCTAATTGATCATCTTAGTATGTTTGAAGATTTAACCCAGACAGAAGAGATAGAGGATGAGGAAGAAGAAGTAGAAGAAGATACCAGTGATAACTATATTTACGAGACCATGATTGAAGATCTGGACTTTTCCGTCCGCACCTACAATTGTCTTAAGCGTGCCGGGATCAATTCTGTTGGTGATCTTATTACCCGAACGGAAGCGGATATGATGAAGGTTCGAAATCTCGGCAAGAAATCTCTGGAGGAAGTTGTTCTCAAGCTTGCTGAAATGGAGCTGAAACTTGCTGAAGACGAAGACTAGCAGGTTATTACTGTCGTATTAGAGGAGGAATTATTAATGTCCGGATATAGAAAACTAAGCCGTCCTACCGGCGCGCGGATGTCAATGCTTAAAGGTCAGGTTACCAGCCTGATTGTCAATGGCTCAATTAAAACTACAAAGACCAGGGCCAAGGAAGTACAAAAAATTGCCGAGAAATTGATAACCTTGGCTGTCAAAGAAAAAGATAATTATACTACGAAGGAAATAAAGATTTCCGCGGCCAAACTTGACGATAAAGGAAGAAAAATTCTCAAGACAAAAACTTCTAAACATGGGAATGTTTATGATGTGGTAGAGCGAGAGGTGAAAAAGCAGACAGTCTCTGTTGACAAGCCGTCAAGACTCGCCGCCCGGCGCAAAATGATCGCTATGATGAATGAGCAGTATACTGCCGAGGGCAGGAGAGTAAATACTGTCAATTATCTTTTTAGCGATGTAGCTGAGCGCTATGTAGGACGTGAAGGCGGTTATACTCGCATCATTCCTTTGGGTCCAAGGCGTGGTGACGCGGCGGAAATGGTTTTGTTAGAGCTAGTATAAACTAATTTAATTCCCGCCGATCCGCAGTAGATCAATGAACAGGAACGGCAAATAATTTGTGACATTTGAAGGACTGAGAAGCTGCGGCTATCAGTCCTTTGTACAATGCGTTAGGAGTTATTTTTATTGTGGGATTATTGTCTGGGGCGGAGCATCATGATGAAATACCTGAAATGGGTATTTTGCTGCAAAATGTTAGTTATTCATATAACTTGGGTCATCCTCAGGAGACCCCGGCTTTGAAAGATATTAATTTTGAAGTCCTCAAGGGTCAGCATATAACTGTTCTGGGACATAACGGATCCGGCAAATCTACATTGGCGTATCTTATTAACGCCTTATTATTACCTCAACAAGGGCAGATTGTAATCTTTGGGCGTGAACCTGTTGATGAGCAATCAATCTGGGAAATCAGGCGCCAATCGGGTATGGTTTTTCAAAATCCTGATAATCAAATTATCGGCACCACTCTGGAGGAGGATGTAGCGTTTGGTCCTGAGAATTTAGGTTTTCCTCAGCCTGAACTAAGAAGAAGAGTGGACTATGCTTTAGGAAAAGTCGGTCTGACAGAACTGGCACAAAGACCCCCGCATACTCTATCCGGTGGACAAAAGCAGAAACTTGCTATCGCGGGGATCCTGGCTATGGAACCCATGTGTCTAATTCTAGATGAGGCTACCACTATGTTGGATCCGGTCTCGCGACGTGAATTTATCAGCTTGGTGCTTAAGTTGAGCGCTGAGCAGGAACTTACGGTAATCAATATTACTCATAATATGGAAGAGGCGCTATTAGCGGACTATGTATATGTTGTAAATGAAGGAAAAATCGCGCTACAGGGACCACCACCGGATATCTTCGCGCATCCCGATTTGTTGAGAAGTATGGGACTGGATATACCTGTACATATTGAAATTGCCGATGAGATTGCCAGAGCGGTTGAGCAACCGTTGACAAACACGGAGGCCTATAATTTTGAAGACGCTCTGCAAGCAGTGCGCAGAAGATTAACCGGCGAGAAGTCGCGAACCCAAACTGTGCTTCCTCATAATCAAGAGCCGGGAGCTATTTCTTCGCCTTCGTCGCCTGAAGTAAATAAACCCAATGTCTTAGTGGAAGTTAGGGGACTATCCTACACATACAATCCTGACTTGGAACAACGAGTAAAAGCGCTTTCCGATCTGTCACTTGATATCTATGAGGGGGAGCTTCTGGGAGTAGCCGGTCACAGTGGTTCCGGCAAGTCGACCTTTATTCAACATCTGAACGGTCTCATCAGGCCGGAGCCGGGTGTAGTTAAGGTCATGGGTCTTGACGTTTCGGATAAGAACAATATTCGCCGTGTACGTGAGCGACTGGGTCTTTTATTTCAGTATCCTGAACAACAATTATTTGAAGAAACGGTTGCCGCGGATATTGCCTTTGGTCCTAAACAAATGGGTCTATCCGCCGCGGAAATTGAGCTCAGGGTTAAAGAGGCAGCGGATTTAACCGGCGTAGAGCCATCATTGCTGGAGCGATCGCCTTTTGACTTATCAGGGGGCCAGATGAGGCGTGTGGCTATCGCGGGCATTTTAGCAATGAAACCGGACATTCTGGTCCTGGATGAGCCTACAGCAGGGTTAGATCCTGCCGGTAGGGATGAACTTGTTGCTAATATCTTGAATCTGCGACAAAGAGGACAGACAATTGTTATGGTCTCGCATGATATGGATCAACTGGCGGGCATCAGTGACAGAATTCTTGTTTTAAAAGAAGGAAAAAAACACCTACTTGGTACACCCGCGGAGATTTTTAGTGATGAGCAGATAATAAATGACGCCGGTCTTGCCATGCCCCGCACGAAGGTATTTATGGAGAGAATGCGGAACTGGGACCAAGATCTACGCACCGATGTCTTCACTCCGTTAGAAGCTGTACGAGTATTAAGATATAGCTATCGGGAAGGAGGGAAGATGTAATGGCGAAGCAAATTGTGTTAGGACAGTACGTGCCCGGAACTTCTTTCCTCCATAAGCTTGATCCCAGAACAAAGCTGTTATCAGCCATCTTGCTGATGGTTCTTCTCTTGTCTACCATGTCAACTGTATCACTACTGGTTTTAGGAGTTTTAGCTCTGGCTTTGATTATTTTGTCCGGTATTAAGTTTAAGCTAATACTCCGTACAGTAAAGCCGATATTATTGCTATTGATCTTCGCCTTTCTATTCAATCTCTTTACCGGCAGTGGTGATATTATCTTTTCTTTTGGCTTTATCGTGATAAGAAGTGATGGGCTGATCAGAGCGCTGAAAATTTTGTTCAGACTTGTGATGTTAGTCTTGTCTACTTCAATATTGCTTACACTGACGACGACACCAATTCTGATCGCGGATGCTATTGAGAGCTTACTCAGTCCTCTCAAGTACATTCGTTTTCCCGTGCATGAAATCGCTATGATGATGTCAATAGCCATGCGGTTTATACCAACCTTATTAGATGAAATGCAAAAAATTATGAAAGCCCAATCTTCGAGAGGAGCAGATTACGACACGGGCAACGCGATAAGACGCGCGCGAGGTTTTGTCAGTATTCTAGTTCCACTTTTTATTTCTTCTTTCCGCAGAGCGGATGATTTGTCCATGGCCATGGAAGCTCGTTGCTACAGAGGCGGCAAAAATCGTACCAGATTAAAAGTAGCCCAATTTACTTATCTTGATTTAATTTTTGCTCTTATTATGTTGCTGGTCGCCGTGGCTGTCTATACACTACCTTCAATACTTTAAGCTTCTAAATAATCAATGAGGCGACTGGAGCGGATTAATGTCTTATTATCTAGGTCTTGATATCGGTGGTAGCTATTTACAACTGGGTCTGGTTACCGAGACAGGAGATTTGCTTGCTGTCAGAAACCGTGCCAGCGCGGGTGGATTCACCGGCGATGAGTTGACGGTGGCTATTAATGAAATGATCATTGACATAAAAGCCGAGTATAGACTCGTAAATACTGATATTTTAGCGCTTGGAGCAGGAGTTCCGGGTCATGTAGATAACAAAAGCGGTTATATTCTTCATACAAATAATCTTTCCTTTAATATGTATCCTCTGCGACAACGACTCAATGACTTGTCACAAATACCTGTTTATTTGGCCAATGACGCTACTCTGGCGACCTTGGCGGAGAGCAGACTTGGAGCGGGCCAAGGTTATAGCGATCTGGTTATGATTACTATCGGCACCGGGATAGGAGGTGGGATTGTCTTAGGCGGTAAAATATACACAGGTTATAATCAGGGAGCCTCGGAACTTGGTCATCATGTAATAATGCTCAACGGGGAGCTATGCAGTTGTGGCAGAAGGGGTTGTTTTGAAGCTTACGCGTCTGCTACCGCGTTAATCAGAATGACGAAGAGAGCGGCTGAGAAAAATCCCGATTCCTATTTAGCAGAATTGATAACAAAGCAAAATGGTATAATATCCGGTAAGACCGCTTTTCTGGCCCAAGGTCAAGGAGATGTGGTCGCGGCAACGGTTATTGATGAATATCTGGACAATGTTGCCGAAGGCTGCGCCAATATTATTAATATCCTTATGCCTGAACTGATGATTCTGGGTGGGGGTATAAGTCAAGAAGGGGAAGATTTTTTACAAGAAGTAGCTAGACGGAGTATAGAACTGGCGTATTTACCTGCCGGTCAGGTACCGCCACGTTTTGCTCTAGCCTCCCTGGGTAATGAAGCGGGAGTTATAGGAGCCGCGTTATTTGCGGCTGAATGCAGGGCGGATAAGATATATGGCTGAAAAGGTTAAGAAAATTGCCCTGGCGGTGGAATTTGATGGTAGCGATTTTCACGGTTGGCAGCGCCAGCAAAATGCGCTTTCGGTACAGGAAGTGTTGGAGACAGCATGGTTTGAGCTCACCGGGGAAAACAGAGTAATTACCGGCTGCAGTCGAACAGATACAGGTGTTTCCGCCAGAAGACATATATCACATCTTATTACGGCTACCCGGATACCGGCGGAACGTATTTTTTTAGCTCTAAATACCAAGTTGCCTGAGGCTATCTCGGTATTAGCTTCCAGGCAGGTACCGGATGATTTTAATGCCAGATATAGCGCTTGTGGTAAGACTTATAGCTACAATCTATTATGCGCTAAGAGCAGGCCGGCGATTAATCGACGAATTTGCGCTTGGTTGCCGGAAGAACTTGACTACGAATTAATGCGAGACAGTTTGAGATATTTCCTGGGAGAGTTTGATTTCACAGCCCTGATGGATCAGGGCAGTCCAACTAAGAGACCGATACGTCAAATATATCAGTTGGATCTGAAGCGGAGATTTAGACAAAGTTTATCAGGCACTGAATATCAATTAACTGTGACTGGGGATGGATTTTTGTATCATATGGTGCGTATACTAATGGGTACAATTGTTGAGATCGGACAGGGCAAGATAAAAGCTAGTGACATTCCCGGCTTATTGTCCGCAGGAAATCGAGTGGGAATGGGCATGACAATGCCGGCCCAAGGTCTTATTTTAGAAAGGGTTTATTATCGGGAGCCGCTATTCGATGATGACCAATGGTTATGGGATGAGGGAGGAAAAAATGCAAGCTAAAAATTGGAATCTGCGTACTAATATGAGTATGTTGACGGATTTCTACGAATTTACAATGTCAAACGGTTATCTTAAACAGGGCATGGAAGATACACTTGCCTGTTTTGATCTGTTCTTCCGAAATGTGCCTGACTCAGGTGGATACGCGATTATGGCTGGTGTTGAGCAGATGATTGACTATCTGTTAGATCTTAACTTTACAGCCAAGGATCTGGCATATCTTGCTAGCCTGGAAAATTTTTGTCAAGAATTCCTTGATTATTTGTCTAATTTTAAATTCACTTGTGATGTCTGGTGTGTGCCTGAAGGTGTACCGATTTTTCCGGGAGAACCGATAGTAAAAGTTAGGGGTTCAATTATGCAGGCCCAGATGATTGAAACCATGTTATTATTGACTATTAATCATCAAAGTCTGATAGCGACTAAATCAGCGAGAATAGTGCGTTCCGCTGAAGGAAGACCGATTATGGAATTTGGTGCCAGAAGAGCGCAAGGTACTGACGCGTCGGTATTAGGAGCTAGAGCCGCTTACATTGCCGGTGTCGCGGGCACTTCCTGTACAATTGCCGGCCAGCAGTTTGGGATTCCCAGTATGGGCACTATGGCACATAGCTGGGTACAGGCGTTCCCTGACGAGTTTGAAGCATTCAAAGCTTACGCTTTGACATTCCCGGATGACTGCTTGTTGTTAGTAGATACATATAATACTTTAAAAAGTGGTGTTCCTAATGCGATTCGTACCGCTCGAGAGGTTCTGGAGCCAATGGGTAAGCGTCTAGCCGGTATCAGAATTGATTCAGGTGACCTGACTTATATGACTAACGAAGCGCGTAAGATGTTAGACGCGGCCGGTTTACAGGATTGTAAAATTACTGTTTCCAATTCCATGGATGAATATCTGATTAGAGATCTGATCTACCAAGGAGCTAAGGTAGATTCTTTCGGCGTCGGTGAACGTTTGATCACATCCAGGTCTGAACCCGTCTTTGGTGGAGTATATAAATTGAGCGCTGTCGGTAATCCGGGGCAACCGCTTGCCCCCAGAATGAAAATTTCTGACAATCCGGAAAAAGTTACCAATCCCGGTTGCAAAGAGCTCTGGCGCTTCTATGATCGAGATACCGGTAAAGCTTTGGCGGATTTGATTACTTTGGAAGGTGAAGAGATTAGTGAGGACGAGCCCTATGAGATCTTTGATCCTTTGCATACTTGGAAACGTAAAACACTAACTAATTTTAAAGTCGTTAAGCTCTTGGAACCGGTCTTTGAGAAAGGAAAACTGGTGTATAAGAGGCGTCATTTAGAAGAAATAAGAGAATTTTGCGCCAAACAGCAAGATACACTCTATGATTCCTTAAAACGATTTGAATATCCGCAAATTTATTATGTTGATTTATCTCAGAAATTATGGGAGCTCAAAGAATCATATTTAAGACAGTATTCAAGGCACAGTATTAATTCATGAGTAGTATAATATATCTATAAAGTTGGCAAAGTTTAGCGAATAGATTATAATGTTTGATGATAAAGTCCTGAATTAAGAGCAGTTATGACTCATAATAAGTCAAGAGATATTATGCTGTTCGTAGCATAATTCGAAAGGGAGGGATTATATGAAAAAGCTGTTAGCAATCCTCTTAGTGCTGGTGATGGTGTTCAGTCTTATCGCCTGTGCTAAAGAAGAGACAAAAGAGTTTGAAGTCGAGGCGGATGATGTAGAAGAGGCCGCTGAAGAAGTAGAGGCTGATGCTCCTGAAGAAGAACCTGAAGCTCCTGAAGAGGAAGAAGACGAACCGGAAGAAGAGACTGAAGTTCCTGAAGAGGAAGAAGACGAACCGGAAGAAGAGGCTGAAGCTCCTGAAGAGGAAGAAGACGAATCGGAAGAAGAGACTGAAACTAAGACCTATGATGTCGGTGAGAAGGATCTCTACCTGATTACCGACTTGGGAACTTTGGATGACAAAGGCTTTAACCAAGGATCTTTCGAAGGCATGAAAGACTTCGCTGATGAGAACAATGTGCCGGCTAACTATATCAAGCCCGCAGACGAAGGCGATCAGATCTATAAAGATGCTGTTGACCAAGCTGTCGCTGACGGAGCTAAGGTCATTGTTACACCCGGTTTCCTGTTTGAAGCGGCAATTTATGAAGCACAGGATCAGTATCCCGATGTTAGTTTTGTCGCCGTTGACTTTGAGCCACGTCCCGATTATGAAACACCTGTTAAAGTAGCCGATAACACAGTATCTATTCTTTATAAGGAGCAGGAGGCCGGTTTCCTGGCAGGCTATGCGGCAGTTAAAGACGGATATACTAAATTAGGTTTCATGGGTGGTATCGCGGTACCGGCGGTAGTAAACTTCGGTCTGGGCTATTTGAGCGGTGCTGACCTTGCCGCCAAGGAAATGGGTGTCGATGTGGAGGTCAGATATACCTACACGGACAGTTTTGTAGCCAAGCCTGAAATTAACACTTTAGCCAGCACCTGGTACAATAACGGCACAGAAATTATATTCTCTTGTGGTGGTGGTATTTTAGCATCAATAGCCAAAGCTGCTGAAGACAATGACGCCAAGGTGATTGGTGTTGACGTTGATCAGGTTGAGGAATCTGAGACCATTATCACTTCCGCGATGAAATCATTACGTAGTTCCGTTTACGAAGAAGTAAAATCTGTTTATGAAGGTAATTTCAAGGGCGGAACCACATTGCACCTCGGAGTTAAAGAAGGAGGAGTTCAGCTCCCAGACGGACCGGAGAGTTTTGATCGCTTCAAGACCTTTACACGTGAAGATTATGAAGATATTTTCGCTAAGATCAAAGACAATGTCGATGGTACAGCAGATGGTATCTATAATCTCGGCAATTTAGTAGAGGGTGACGGCCTAACTGTAGCTGAGCAGATGGCTGAGCTTGAATTTGAGAAAGTTACACTCGAAATTGTAGAATAACTAAGCGAATTAACCAACAGGAAGAGTCTGTCTGCAGGGCAGACTCTTCCATTTTGTGATAAAATAGTCTAAATATTTACCAGGAGACGTATTATGGAAAATGTAATTGAGATGCTCCATATAACAAAGGAGTTTCCCGGTATTATTGCCAATGACAATGTTACCTTAAAATTAAGACAAGGTGAGATCCACGCTCTCTTGGGCGAAAATGGCGCCGGCAAATCAACTCTGATGTCTGTTTTGTTTGGTCTCTACAAGCCCGAACAGGGAAAAATCTTAGTTAACGGTTCCGAGGTACAGATACGAAATCCTAATGATGCTACCAAATATGGAATCGGTATGGTGCATCAGCATTTTAAATTAGTAGACAATTTTACAGTGCTTCAAAATGTCGTGCTTGGCGTTGAGACTACCAAGCACGGTTTTTTGTCTTTGGACGCCGCCAGACAAAAGGTGCTGGAGTTATCAGAACGCTATCAATTTAATATTGATCCTGATGCCTTGATTCAAGATATTAGTGTTGGGATGCAGCAACGAGTGGAGATTATTAAGATGCTGTATCGTGACAATGATATTTTAATTTTTGATGAACCTACTGCCGTCCTAACTCCTCAGGAAATCGAAGAACTGATGGAGATCATGCGTCAATTAATCGCTGAAGGCAAGTCCATAATATTCATCACCCATAAATTAAAAGAAATCAAAATGGTCGCTGATCGCTGTACAATCTTGCGCAAGGGAAAGCATGTAGCTACTGTCGATGTAGCGGATACCTCCATTGAAGAGATGTCTGAGCTGATGGTGGGAAGAAAAGTTGACCTGACTTTTGACTTAGGTGAGCCAAAGCTGGGAGAGACTGTGCTTAAGGTGCGTAATCTCAGCATGCATAGGCGCGGTCATGGACATCAGGCCTTGGATAATGTAAGTTTTGATCTCCGGGAAGGTGAGGTTCTATGTATTGGCGGCATTGACGGCAATGGACAGTCAGAGCTTGTCTATGCCATCACCGGCTTGATCAGAGATTATGAGGGTCAAATTACCTTGAATGGTATAGATATTACCAACTCCAGTATTCGTTTCCGCAATACGAAAGGTATCTCCCATATACCTGCGGACAGACATAAACACGGTTTAGTTCTGGATTACACATTGGGTCAAAATTTAGTTTTGCAGTCTTATTTTGAGCCCGAGCTACAAAAGGGTGGTTTTATCAATTTTGTTAAATCAGCTCACTATGCTGAGCGACTGATTGAACAATATGACATTAGAAGCGGACAGGGAAGAGCTACACTTGTTAGAAGTATGTCCGGCGGCAATCAACAAAAAGCTATTGTGGCCCGGGAGATGGAGCGCAAGCATAATGTTTTAATCGCTGTCCAACCCACCAGAGGTCTGGACGTAGGCGCTGTTGAATACATTCACAGACAGATTCTCAAACACCGTGAGGAAGGATATGCTGTCTTGTTAGTATCCTTAGAGTTATCTGAGGTTCTAGGTATATCCGACAGAATTTTGGTTATGTATAACGGGAGATTAGTCGGCGAGCTCAAACCACGAGAGACTACAGAGAAAGAACTTGGCCTCTATATGTCCGGAGCTAAATCCGAGGAGGTTGTTGTCCATGAATGAGAGTAAAAAGAAGCGATTCTCAATAACTGCTGCCTTGCCCTCCTTGTTTTCAATTGTAATCGGTCTTCTGGCGGGGGTTCTGGTAATCCTTTTCACGGATAGCAGCAAAGCTCTATCTGCCATCAGAAATCTTTTTCTTGGCCCTTTCTACGGTATTTACAATCCCAATCAATCTAGCATGACCGGGCTCGGTAATATGCTTTTCTTCATGATCCCATTGCTTATGACCGGACTATCAGTTGGTTTCGCTTTTAAAACCGGCCTATTCAATATAGGCGCTTCCGGTCAATTTTTGCTCGGTTCATATGTAGCTATCCACCTGGCCAGAAAATTGACAGTAGTACCCAATAGTTGGCGCTGGCTAATTAGTCTCTTGGGAGCGGCTCTGGCCGGTATGCTCTTAGCAAGTATCGCGGGCATGTTGAAGGCCTATAGAAATGTCAATGAAGTTATTACTTCAATTATGCTCAATTATACGTCCATGTACTTGGTTAATTATCTAATCAGGACTATGGGTCTCTATGACCGTCTGAAGAATCGCACATTGCCGGTTCAGACTAAAATCCCGACCTTCGGTTTAGACAGGATTTTCCCCCAATCTTTTGTTAGCGGTGGTATTTTGATAGCAATCGCCTTGGCGATCATCTCTTATGTGCTTCTATATAAGACAACCTTCGGCTATGAGTTGCGCGCAGTGGGTCTTAATCGCAGTGCCGCCCGCTATGCCGGTATTAATGAAAAACGCAGCATAATTCTCTCCATGGCTCTGGCCGGCCTCTTTGCCGGTCTAGCCGGTGGCTTGATTCATCTTGCCGGTGTTGGGCGCGCTATACAAGTCAGAGATTTACTGCCACCGGAGGGTTTTGACGGCATCGCGGTAGCTTTGTTGGGGCTTAACCATCCTCTGGGGATAATCTTCGCGGCACTATTCATGGCTTATATCAAGGTCGGAGGTCAGACGATTCAAACACTTGGTTTCGCTCCGGAAATCATCAATATGATGATCGGAATCATTCTCTATGTTTCAGCAATGGCCGTCTTGATCAGAAGGATACTTGAGTATAGAGCTAAAAGGAAGAATGAGGCGAAGGCCAATAATATAACTAGCGATTCTCAAGACGTGCGGGAAAGACCACCGGATGCTAACAATACAACATTTGTTGAGGCTACTGTGGACGGCGCGGACGTCGGTCAGGAGGACAATAATGGCTAAAATCGCTGAAGTCTTTCAAAGTGTTCTAACCTACGCAATACCCCTGATGGTTGTTGCTTTAGCAGGTATGTTCTCCGAACGCTCAGGAGTAATTAATATCTCACTTGAAGGTACTATGATCATGGGAGCGTTCACAGGTATTCTCTTTATTCACACTATGCAGAAAAATGAACTGTTAAATGGCCATTTGCTTTTACTGATAGGTCTGTTGATTTCTATATTGACCGGACTATTATATTCATCGTTGCACGCGATAGCATCGATTAATATGTACGCTGATCAGACTATTTCCGGTACCGCTCTGAATATTTTCGCGCCAGCCTTTGCCGTATTTGTGGCCAGGTCTGTCATCGGCGTGCAGCAGATTCCCTTGGGAAATGTTTTTCGTATCCCTTCAGTTCCGGTATTGTCCAAGATCCCCGTGTTAGGAAAACTTTTATTTGAGAACGCGTATTTGACAACCTATATCGGCATTATAATTCTTGTAATATCGCAAATCGTACTTTTCAAAACTCGCTTCGGTCTTAGGCTGAGAAGTGCCGGTGAATATCCACAAGCGACAGACGCGGCCGGTGTCAGTGTAGTGAAAATGAGATACGCGGGCGTGTTAATTTCCGGGGCCTTGGCCGGAATGGGTGGCATGATCTACGTAGTTCCCATTTCTACTGAATTTAGTCCTGATGTTGCCGGTTATGGATTCTTGGCTATCGCGGTCATGATTTTCGGTCAATGGAGACCGCTTTATATAGCGGCTGCTGCCTTCTTCTTCGGCGCGCTCAAGACCATATCCTTCTCCTATTCCAGTTTGCCTGTGATCAAAGATTTGAAGATACCGGGCATTGTCTATCAGGTCTTGCCTTATGTAATTACGATTGTAGTCCTATTCTTAACTTCCAAGAAATCAGCCGCGCCATCTGCCCTAGGTGAACCTTTCGACAAGGGTAAAAGATAACGGCCTACAACGATCAAAGTAGACATTGTTCCAGCTGTAATTAATGAGAGAATTGTCAACCGGCCTTATAATTAAGACCTTGGCAATTTGTCTGTTTAAATTAATTAATTAATACGAAAGTTAATAAGCGCTGAGTACTAGCTGACGCCCATGCTCAAAAGCCATTTGATTTACATCAAGATAGCGAGTGGGGATATTTTCCCGCAACGCGGCCTGCCAATCCAGGTTATTTAGCTTACAAGCCTCGACCATGGCCCCCAAGAGGACCACATTCATCACCCTGCTGTTGCCGAGTTTTTTAGCGGCTTCGCCGGCGTTGATGACAATTGTTTTATAGTGAGACGCTAATTCCTCAAGGATTTTGTCCGGGTAGTCGACTTTACCTACAGCTACAGGTAGGGGCATAATTTCATAATCATTTACAATGATTGTGTTTCCCGGCTTTAGATAGCTGCTGCCTCGTAAGGCTTCCATTTTTTCGAAGGCGATAAGAATATCGGCCTCAGCCTGGCCAATGATAGGTGAGTAAACCTTCTTACCATAGCGAATTTGTGTTGAGACACTACCGCCTCGCTGCGCCATGCCGTGGATCTCACTCATTTTTACATCATAGCCGGCCTCGGTTAAGGCGTAGGTGATAATTCTACTGACCAAAATAGTACCCTGTCCACCGACTCCGATCAGGACAATATTTGTTACTTCATTAGTATTTTCTTGGTGCTGAACTGGCATTTTATAACCTCCGGGAAATAGTCCTGTTAGCTGGGGTCATGTCGATAGTCTTCGTCAATTTCAATAGCCTCAAAGGGACAGACCTGCATACAGATGGTACAACCCACACAGAGAACTGGATCAATATAGGATTTGTTTTCCTTGAAATAAAGGGCCGGACAGCCTACACGGAGACAGATTTTGCAACTCGTGCATTCTTCTTTATTAACGACGCAGGCTCCGCCGGAGCTTTTTTCTCTTTTTATTAGCAGGCAGGGACCCTCAACAATAATAGCTGTTGGCTCAGTCGCGGAGATAGCGGCGGCAACAGTGTCCTGCATGGCTTGTAAGTCTTGAGGGTTAACCCTGAGAATTTTCTTGAAGCCGACGGCTTCCATTATAGCTGGTATTGATATAACCTCAGCGGTCTCGCCTGAAAGTCTTAAACCGGTACCCGGATGGTCTTGCTGCCCGGTCATAGCTGTGATGTGATTGTCCAGAATAACAGGAATCACATTTCCTTGATTATAGATAATCTCAATAGCCCCTGTAATCCCACTGTGGAAAAAAGTTGAATCTCCCATGACACCGAAGATTTTTTTGTCAGTAAGGCCGGCTGTCGCGAAAGCCTTTGCCATGCCCATGGCAATAGTGAAGCCGCCTCCCATACATATTACAGTATCCATAGCCAGCAAGGGATCTGCCGAGCCAAGAGAGTAGCAGCCGATGTCACCGGCGATAATAGTATTCTTGGTCCTGGCGACTGTGTAAAAGAAACTTCGATGTGGACAGCCGGGGCATAGAACCGGGGGCCTGGGTAGAGGTTGCAGGTCAAGATCAGTTCCTTCCGGTTCCTCGTTCCAGATAGCAGAACGAAGTATCTGAGGATTAAGCTCGAAGTAATCAGGTATGAGCTCCTTACCTGTGACTTCAATGCCCAAGGCCTTAATCTGTTCCTCTAGGAAAGGATCTAATTCCTCAATGACATAAATTTTTTTAACCTGATCAGCAAAAGCGCGTATCAGATCAGCGGGCAGGGGATAGGTAAAGCCCAGTTGCAGAAAGGAAGTGCCGGGAGGAAATACTTCACGGGCATATTGGACGGCAATCCCTGAACAGATAACGCCAATTTCGTTTTCATTGATTTCCAGGCGATTGAAGGCGCAGGTATTAGCATATTCTTCAAGTTTTTTCATTCGCTCTTTCACCAGAGGGCGCCTGGCAATTGCCGTAGCAGGTGTAGCAATATATTTTTTTATATCTCGCGCATATTCTTTGATAGGAATATCGAGTGGCTTGCCTTCAGTTACTAAGCTTTTGGAATGGCAGACTCTGGTAGTAGTTCGCAAGAAGACAGGACAATCAAATTTCTCGGAAAGTTCAAAGGCTTCCCGCATCATATCAAGACAATCCTGACTGTCTGCCGGCTCGAACATCGGTATCTTAGCGGCTCTGGCATAATGCCTGTTATCTTGCTCATTTTGTGAGGAATGCATAGAGGGATCATCAGCCGAAATTATTACCAAGCCCCCATTTATTCCTGTATAGGAAGCGGTAAAGATGGGATCCGCGGCCACATTGACACCAACATGTTTCATAGCGCAGACAGCTCTGACACCCGCGATCGCGGCTCCCAGGGCGACCTCGACCGCCACCTTCTCATTTGGAGCCCATTCGGCATAAATACCGGGATATTGTACCAGATTCTCCAGGATTTCAGTGCTGGGAGTTCCCGGATAGGCACTTGCGACCTTGACGGATGCTTCATAAATTCCCCGAGCCATTGCTTCATTGCCGGATAATAGCTTCTTCATCTAACTGTTCCTCAAAAAATATGTTCTCTTAATCTAAGAGCCGAAGTAATTGTCTCTTGTGTTTACTGCATATTATACGCAACATGAGCCGGTATTACTTTTTTCTTTACCGGCTCGAATATATGTCTCAACAACTCTGTTAGCAAAAGTGGAAACATTATAGCGAGTAGCCGATAAAGTAGTTTGTCTGAATATATTTTCTCTATTAGTTTCCAGCTCCTTTAGCAAAACGAACAACCCTTTATTAAAAGAATCTTCATCAATAAAATAATGCCCATTATAACCGTTTTCAACAATTCCCTCCAAAGCCGGATCTTCTCTTACCAGTATCGGTACTCCACTAGCCTGAGCCTCAATATAGGTGAGTCCTTGGGTCTCAGATTGGGACGCGGAAGTAAAAATATCTGCCATGGCATAATAATGGGGAACCTCAGTTACCGGTACGGGACCGGTAAAAAGAACATGTTCGTTTTGTCGCTCAGTAGCGACACGTTTGACCAATCTATTAAAAGCAGCCCCTTCACCGGTAATTACCAATTTTAGTTTCGTCATCTGTGGGAATAGCTTAAACAAATAATCCAGTAGCTCATCAATATGCTTTTCGTTGGAGACCCTGCCCAGATATAGTAAAACCAGATCGTCAGGCTTGAGACCAAGTTGAGAGCGTGTTTCCAGCTTCTTTTTATCGTCTGCTGCCGCGAGACTAAAACGTTCTAAGTCTAGGCCGGTAGGAATCACGTCAAGGGGAGCAACAACCCCATATTTGCGTAACAGGTCGACGGCCTTGGCGGTAGGTACAATAACCCGATCCGCGGAATTACAAAATTTCCTGCTTATTCGGCGCATAAGTTGGGCAGTATAGTTGTCTACAAAGCGAGGCCATTTAGCCATCATATCTTTGGTAAAATCTTCATATATCGTATGGAAGGTATGGACAAAAGGTATATCTTCTTGTCTAGCGATTGATCGGCCGAAGACACCGAGACCAAATTCAGTCTGTGTGTGTATGACATCAAATTTTTGCTTCTTAATTCTATAACGAACTTGAGGATTGATGTTGACGGCCATGCGTTTAGCGCTGATAAAGGGTAGAGAAGTTATTCTGACGATGTTATTGTCATCAGTTTTAGCGTCAGGATCCTTGACTGTATAAACAAAAACCTCATGTCCTTGCTTTATTAATTCGTTTCTAAGCAATTGAGTAGATGTAGACACTCCACTGATCGCCGGAACATAGACATCGGAAAAGAGAGCGATCTTCATTCAATACCTCCCTAATTGAGATAGCAAATAAACCTCTTAGAGTATACCTCATATATTGTAATAGACAATAATGGGCAGGTTAATTAAATGACTAGTATAATAAGTATGTTCGCTAGACTAGCTCCGATGTGAACTGATACAATAACAGAAATTTCTCTAATTGAGATGAGCACAAAGCAGGAATATTTTGTCTTGTTTGATTATTAAAATTAAAGGTGAGAGAGATGGCTAAAATTAAAGTGATCGTATTTCTGGCAACAGGATTTGAGATAATTGAGGCGATGACCCCTGTCGACTTCCTTAGAAGGGCACGCCTGGATGTTACTACCTGTAGTTGGAACCATGAATTACAAGTTGTTTCCGCCGAGGGTATTGGGGTTATGGCGGATCAGACGCTTAACGAGTTAACTGCCGAGCAACTCCGCGACACCGATCTGATCGTAATCCCCGGAGGACAGCCGGGCGCGGACAATCTTAAGGCTAATCCTCGGGTGCTTTCCGCTCTAAGACAGGTCTCTGATCAAGGCGGTTTTGTCGCCGCGATCTGTGCCGGGCCGATTGTCTTGTCAGCTGCGGGTCTTATGGCCGGTAAAAAATTCACCTGCTTCCCGGGTTTTGAAGCCGGAATTAAAGAAGGCGTATATGAAAACACGCTAGTTGTTAGGGATGGAAATGTAATTACCGCCAAAGGTCCGGGAGCGGCGATGAACTTTTCTTTAAAGCTTATTGAGGCCTTGTCAGACAAAAGAGTTGCGGAATTAATAGCGGAAACGAGCTTTGCAAACGAAAGCCTTGTGAGCTTTTGAAGTTGGTTGTCGAAACTAGGCTAAACTGTGTCAATCACTAGTTGAACTTTTATTTGCGGCTAAGTATAAGATTATCGCGGTTTAATGATAAGTTAGGGTTGATTTGTTGACAGTATTCGGCAAATATGATAATTTAATCAAGTCGTGGGGGTGTAGCTCACCTGGGAGAGCGCTTGAATGGCATTCAAGAGGTAAGGGGTTCGATCCCCCTCATCTCCACCATAAAACCTCTGTAACCTTGATGTTACAGAGGTTTTGAATTTTTATCCTCCTCCATAACTAATGAAAGCTGGATATTCACACAATCGGCTAATTTCTTAATAAGTTTTGCTTCTCGATAGGGAAGAGCAGACTATTGCTATCCCAAATGATAGGCCTTGATTTAACAGATAGTCTATATAGTTATATGTCAGTATGATAAAATTCTTTTGAAATGTTTTTAAAAGTCAAGGAAGATAAGAATTCCTGAAAATAATGAGGGTAAGTTAAAGGAGGAAGAACGATGGACTATTCTCAATATCCGGCAGAGCCTTTTAGGATCAAGATGGTAGAGCCTGTCAGCATGATAGGTAGGGAGGAGCGCGAGCGAGTCGCGCGTGAAGCAGGTTACAATACTTTTCTACTAAATTCAGAAGATGTATATATTGACCTCTTGACTGACAGTGGTACTAACGCCATGAGTGATCGCCAATGGGCTGGTCTGATGATGGGCGACGAGGCATATTCAGGCAGTAAGAATTTTAAGCATTTAGAAGCTACTGTCAAAGAGCTGTTCGGATTCAACTATGTGGTACCGACCCATCAGGGACGTGGAGCCGAAAATCTCTTATCCACGATTAGCATTAAGCCGGGGCAATATGTCTTGGGCAATATGTATTTCACTACCACCAGATTTCACCAAGAAAACAATGGTGGTATTTTTGTGGATATTATAAAGGACGAGGCTCATGACGCTAGTCTTAATGTCCCTTTCAAAGGGGATATCGATATCGCTAAACTGGAGAAAATAATCGCTGAGAAAGGCGCTGAGAATATAGCTTATGTCTGTCTGGCTGTGACAGTTAATCTGGCGGGTGGACAACCAGTATCAATGAAAAACATGCGCGAAGTCAGTGCAATTTGTCGTCAGAATAAGATTAATGTTTTCTACGACGCTACTCGCTTTGCTGAGAACGCTTATTTTATTAAAGAGCAAGAAGAGGGCTATGAGGATAAGAGTATCCAGGAAATTACCTTTGAAATGTTCAGCTATGCTGATGGTTGTACTATGAGCGGTAAGAAAGATGGTATCGTCAATATCGGTGGCTTTCTCTGTCTCAACGATCATGATCTCTATACCGCGGCTACAGAATTAGTAACTGTCTTTGAAGGTATGCCTTCATATGGCGGCATGGCCGGAAGAGATATGGAAGCTTTAGCGATCGGGCTTAAAGAATCTATGCAGTTTGAATACATTGAGCACCGTGTTAAGCAGGTTCGTTATCTGGGCGATCGTCTATTAGAGGCAGGTATACCGATTATTGAACCGGCCGGTGGTCATGCGATTTTCCTTGATGCTCGTCGTTTCTGCCCTCATCTAGATCAAAAAGAGTTACCCGCTCAATCATTAGCCAATGAGCTCTTCATTGAATCCGGAGTTCGCTCTATGGAGCGAGGGATTGTGTCCGCAGGTCGAGATAAGGAAACCGGTGAGAATCACATGCCTAAGCTGGAAACAGTTCGTCTGACGATTCCACGTCGTGTTTATACTTATAAACATATGGATGTAGTTGCTGACGCGGTTACTCAGCTATACAAGCATCGGGAGGATATTCGCGGTCTGCGTTTCGTCTATGAACCCAAACAGTTGCGCTTTTTCACTGCCAGATTTGAGCATATCTGATTTTGGATCATAATGTTATGGCCAGAGAGGGGGAGTGACATTTATGTCAGCTCCCCCTTATAATTATGGGATTTAATGATAATTAATTACACTCAACTAGGGTAAATCTTCAAAGACCTCATAGATGACGTAGCTTTCCATGCCGCCAATTTATTGATGTAAGTTCGCTAATTCTTTAAGCGCTTGAGCTAGTGTAGCGTCACCTAAACTGTTATTTTCCAGAAGGTTTTTATTGAAGGCGTCGTAAGCGGCCAGGTCAAAATACCCGTTACCGGTAAGGCCGAAGACGATGATCTTTTTTTCGCGCTTGGCTTTGCACTTAAGAGCCTCATCGATCGCCGCGCGAATGGCATGCGCGGACTCTGGCGCGGGTAATGTACCTTCACAGCGAGCGAAGAACACGGCGGCGGCGAAAATATCTTTTTGACCGTAATTTCTGGCTTCTTCTATCAAGCCGTCATGATAAAGCTGTGAGATGATGGGACTCATGCCGTGAAAGCGAAGGCCACCCGCGTGTCCGGCCGGCGGTACGAAAGACGCGCCCAAAGTATACATTTTTGCTAATGGAGTTTTCCGCGCGCTATCACAATAGTCATATGCGAATTTGCCGCGAGTTAGAGTAGGACAGGAAGCCGGTTCCACAGCGATTATCCGGGGAGCTTTCTTTCCCTGTATTTTGTCGCCTATAAAACATCCAATCAGACCTCCAAGATTAGAGCCGCCACCGGCACATCCGATCAGAATATCCGCTTCTTTTTGTAAATTGTCCAAGGCGGCTTTAGTCTCCAGTCCGACAATGGATTGATGTAAAAGAACTTGGTTTAGGACACTGCCCAGGGTGTAACGATAGTCCGGATCCGCTGCCGCTACTTCCAGTGCCTCGGCGATCGCCATGCCCAGAGAGCCGGGACTGTCCGGGTCGCGTTCGAGAAAAGATTGGCCGGCCTCGGTTGTGTGGGAAGGAGAAGGTATGACAGTCGCTCCATATGTTTCCATCAGGACTTTGCGATGAGGTTTTTGCTCCACGGAGCAACGAACCATATAAACTTTTAGTTTGAGATCAAAGTAAGAGCAGGCCATGGCCAGGGCAGTTCCCCATTGTCCCGCTCCGGTTTCGGTAGTTATTCCGGTGAGTCCTTGTTCCTTTGCATAGTAGGCCTGCGCTATAGCGGAATTAAGTTTATGGGAGCCGGAAGTGTTGCCTCCCTCATATTTATAGTATATCTCAGCCGGTGTCTGTAGTTCTTTTTCCAGATAATAGGCTCTGACGAGAGGGGAGGGGCGATACATCCGATAGAAATTAAGCACTTCCTGAGGAATCGGTAGGTAGCGATCAGTATTATTCAGTTCCTGGGCGGCGAGCTCGCTACTGAAGATAGCCTCAAGATCCGTAAGGGTAGCAGGTTCCCTGGTTATAGGGTGGAGTAGTGGGCTGTGGTCTTTTTCCAGATCTGCCCTGAGATTGTAGTAAGCTCTCGGCATCTCATCCTCAGAGAGATAGGTTTTGTAAGGAATAGTCTTCATTGTTTTCTCCTTCAGGACAAAGACAATGAAAAAGCCCTTGTCCACATTGTAATTGCTGGGACAAGAGCCTTAACTCCTGCGGTACCACCCGGCTTGACGGAAATTTCCGTCCACTCGCGATGCACTAACATGCACCTGCCTCCTGACGCGAGGCGTTCGTCGCGGCTACTCTTCGAAGTGAATTTCGCTTTGCCCTCATCGGCCCATTCGGAAAGTTTACCGTATCGCTATTCCACCATCAGCAACTCTCTATTAACGGATACACTTTCGTACTATTCCGACTCAACAGTTTAAGATATTTTAGACGCAAGGAAGCGATTTGTAAAGTAGCATTTTGTAATGCGACAATCCTTAGACCTCTTTGCGTAATTTGGGGTCCAATAAGTCCCGAACGCCGTCACCAATAAAGTTGGCGCCCAGGGACATGGTTAGGATGGCGATACCGGGGAAGGTTGCCATCCACCAGTGCTGAAAGTATCCGGAGCCGGCTGAAACCATGGCTCCCCATTCAGGAGTAGGTGGTGGAGAGCCGAGACCCAGATATGATAAACCGGAGAACAGTAAGATAGCGTTACCAAAATCAACTGTAGCCAATACAATAATTGAGCCAATACTATTGGGAAGAATTTCTTTGACAAAAATGCGAATGTTAGATGCGCCTAAAGATCTGGCCGCTCTAATATACTCATTGTTTTTTACCTGTATAACCATAGAGCGCATTACACGAGCGTAGTTTGGCCACCAGACCACTACCATGGCCAGCACAGTGTTAAAGAGATTCGGTCCTAAAGCAGAGGTGATTACCATGGCGAGAATAATGGTTGGAAAGGCCTGTACCAACTCTGAAATACGCATTAAGATATCATCGAAGATACCGCCCACATAACCGGATATACCGCCAAAGAAACTACCGACAATAGCTGCCAATATAATTGTCGCCAGGCCGGCGCCTATAGAAATTTTACTGCCGGCCATGACCCTGCTAAGAATGTCACGTCCAAGATCATCAGCGCCAAACCAATGAGTTGAGCCGGGCTGAGCGAATCTGGAAGCAATATCGCCTTCCAAGGGATCATGTGGGGTATAGAAAATGGAAACTATCGCTATCAAGATCCACAACACACATATTACAAACCCGATTACGAACAGGCGGTTGTTTTTCATAAGACGTTTCAAATTTTGATGTTTTTCCATATTCAATGCCTCACTCTGGGGTCTAGGAATCCGTACATTATATCTATGATTAGATTAATCACGACATAGTTCAACGCTATTATCAAAGACACGCCAACAATGGCAGGGAAGTCCAAGTTCTGCGCGGACTGAAAGGCATATCTGCCAATTCCGGGCCAAGCGAAGATAGATTCGACAAAGACCATGCCGCCCAGTAAATTACCAAAGCCGACTCCAATTACAGTTATTACGGGGATTAAGGCGTTGCCTAACGCATGACCTGTAATAACAAGTTTTTCTCTTAAGCCTTTAGCTCTCGCTGTACGAATATAGTCCATTGACAAAACTTCCAGTAAACTGGAACGAGTAGTTCTTGTGATGAGGCCCATCGTGAAAAGCCCTAGGCAAATCCCGGGTAGCAATAAATGAGACAGCGCGTCCCAGAAAACTGCTAAATTACCGTCCAGCAGAGAGTCAATTAATAGCAGATTGGTTCTCATTGTCGGTGGGGTAATATTGGGAGACAGTCTACCGGGACCCGGGAACCAGCCTAGTTGAAGATAAAAAATATTCAGTAATATCAAGGCCAACCAGAAACTTGGTACTGAGACACCAAAGACGGAAACGCTTCTTAGGACTTGATCGGTTAATTTATTTCGTTTGATAGCAGAAAGGACCCCAAATAACAGACCAAATATTACCGCGAAGATAATGCCTATAAAAGCAAGTTCAAAGGTAGCCGGGTAGTAAAGTTTCAGATCATCCAAAACTGGTCTGGATGTTCGTATAGAGACCCCCATATCACCCTTTAAGAGATTTTTTAGATAAGTTAAGTACTGTTGGTGTAGAGGAAGGTCAAGCCCCCATTTAGCCTTGTAAGCTGCAACCATTTCCGGATTGTTAAGATTTCTGGCGCTTAAGTTGGCCACAACAGGATCACTGGGAACGGCATTGGCGATCAAAAAAACAAAAAGCGAAATACCAATCAGCAGGAAAACTAATAGGAGTAGTCTTCGACTTATGTATTTCAGAATATTCACACCCGTCTCCTCAATTCAGTGTGCCGGGAAGAGATTTTTCTCTCCCCGGCAAAGCAACTTTAGTAGTTAGTATTATTCATGGACCAAAGGTAGGTCAATTTTGTAGCGATCATTGTAATCAGTGCCTTTAATTTTATCTCCGGTGGCATACTGACTCTTAAATTGTAGAATCATCACAAAAGGTGAATCTTCTAACATTTTGGTATGAATTTTGTCGTAGATCTCAAGGCGTTTATTGTCATCAGTTTCAGAGCCAGCGGCCTTACCCAATTCAACTAATTCCGGATCCATCTCCTCGGTCCAGTTGGCTCGTAGGCCGACTGTATATCCGGGCAGGAAGGCCAGATTTGAGGTGTTATCAGGATAGTCCGGGCTCCAGTACCAGAGCCCCAGAGGTTGCTCACCATTACGGTAAGTCTCAAGGGATATCATAACATCTTCCGGAATAAGTTTAGTCTCGATGCCAATCGCTTTAAGATCTTGCTGTACTTTTTGCGCCAGCATGACTAAATCAATACCTTCAACATTAGAAGACGGGACATAAAAGTCAACTGTGAATCCGTCTTCGTAACCTGCTTCAGCCATTAGTTTCTTAGCTTCTTCCACATTCTGCGCCTTAGTCACATCAAGGGGATCTCCTGAGGCGAAGAGGCCTGTGGGGAACGGAGAGACAGGTGTTGTGGAACCTTCACCGCCAAGGTCCTGTATTCCTGCGTAGTCCACCGCTAAACGGATTGCCTTTTGCACCTTTGGATCCGCGATAGGTCCGTAAGAAGGATCTTTATTCATCAAGAGGAAGCTCATTGTAAGAGTTTGACAGTAGATAACATTAACACCTTCAGCCGTTTCCAGAGTCTTAGCTTGCTCAGCGTCTACGTTCATAGCGATGTCAACGTCACCTGTCTGAACCATCATAACTTGTGAAGCGCTCTCACTAACATGCTTGACGGTAATCTTGTCATAGAACGGTGCCGCACCCCAGTAATTAGGATTTTTCTCCATAACAAGATCAACTTTCGGAGTATATGAAACTAATTGGTAGGGGCCTGATCCGGCTGATTGGCCATTGAGATAATCTGACGCCGCGTCAGACTCATCATTGGTGCCGCCATTGTTTTCTACAATAGCCTTATCTACCAAAGCGAAGAAAGGATAGGTGAGTTTCGTCGGGAATGACGGGTCAACTTCTTTCAGAGTAAAGACCAAGGTCTTGTCGTCTGTTGCCTCTACTTTCTCAATGCCGTCAGCTAGGAAAGCACCGTTACCACCCTTAGCCATCGCGCGTTTAATACTCCAGACCCAATCCTCTGCTGTGGCGGGTTCACCGGTGGCATATTTAAGACCCTCTTTAAGAGTAAAGGTATAGGTCTTTTGATCATCGGACAGTTCATATTTTTCCGCGCCACCCATTTCAACAAGTCCTTCACTTGTATAGATTGTTAAAGAGTCATAGCAGGAGTGTAGGATCATATTGGCATATACTTCATACGCCAAAGCCGGGTCAAAACTTTCATAATCGGGATCAACAGCAATAATTAGATGTTTTTCACCGTCATTTGTAACTTCTTCTCCCGCCTGATCGTCTGTGCCATTTTCTTTGTCAGGGGCGTCAGTAGTTACAGTCTCTTTTGGTGAGCATGCTAATGTAAATAACATGGCTACCAATAATAAAATCGCGAGCAGTTTTTTTCTCATTTTTTCCTCCTAGAAATTGAGTAAATTTTGATTGTTCTATCTATTTTCATACAAATGGCAGGCAACAAAATGTCCGGTCTCGTATTCTTTAAATTCGGGTGTTTCTTCTTTACATATCTCCATACACTGATTGCAGCGCACATGAAACCGACAACCACTAGGTGGCTTTACCGGTGAGGGGAGATCACCTTGGAGGATTATCCTCTCTCTAACTTGATCCGGGTCTACTTTAGGTATAGCAGAAATTAAGGCCTTTGAATAAGGGTGTAATGTTCTCTCAAAGACAGAGTCCTTGCTGCCCAGTTCAATAACTTTTCCTAAATACATGACAGCGACGCGATCACTAATATAGTAAACAACACTCAGATCATGCGAGATAAAGAGATAAGTTAGATTAAAATCTTTCTGTAAATCTTCCAGTAAATCTATTACTTGAGCCTGAATAGAGACATCAAGAGCGGAAACAGCCTCATCACATACTATAATCTCGGGGTTTAGAGTAAGGGCTCTGGCAATGCTGACGCGCTGCTTTTGTCCGCCTGAGAGTTCGTGAGGATATCTTGACAGATGATATTCCGATAGGCCCACGCGATTAATAAGAAAGTTAATCCTATCTTCGCGCTCTTTAGGCGTTCCTATCTTATGGATGCGAAATGGTTCCAGTAAAGCGTTGCCAATTGTTCTGCGTGGATTGAGAGAAGCGCTGGGATCTTGAAAGATCATTTGAATCTTTCTTCTCATCGATTTCATATCGCCCGCGGACAGGGTAGATAGATCTTGACCTTCAAATTCGACTGTACCGGCGGTGGGCTTTAGCAGATGAAGTATTGTATTACCCAATGTGCTTTTCCCACAGCCGGATTCTCCGACAAGGCCTAACACCTCACCTTTGTATATATCCAGTGTCACATCATCAACAGCACGCAGATAGTCATTTCGGAAAGGATTATCTCCAGGAACCGGAAAATACATCTTAAGATTTTTTACTTGCACTAGAAGATCATTCACAGTATTTTCAGTCATCATATTATCCTCAATTCTTGTCTCTATTCCAGAAATGGCAGCGCACATAACGTTCTGGACTAACTTCAAGTAATTCAGGATCTTCCTGTTTGCAGATGTCCTGCGCGTATTTACATCTGGGGGCGAAACTGCAACCTGCCAACTTTTCGAAAGGGTTAGGTACTTGACCTTTAATCGAGACTACTTTCTCTCCTTTGGACATTTTCGGTATGGAGAGTAAGAGCCCTTCAGAATAGGGATGGAGGGGATTACTATATAAATCCTCATAAAGACAGACCTCAACGATTTGACCATTGTACATAACAATAATTCTTTGACATAGTTCTGCGACTACACCTATATCGTGAGTGATCAGAATGATAGAACTGTTAAATTCATTTTTAAGATCGTTTAGCAGTTTTAATACTTGGGCTTGAATAGTAACATCTAGGGCAGTAGTGGGCTCATCAGCTATTAAAATTTCGGGATCGCAAGCTAAGGCCATGGCAATCATTACACGTTGGCGCATTCCACCAGACAATTGATGCGGATATTCTTTCATTCTTTTTTCAGCACTGGGGATACCGACAACATTCATCAGATTCAAAGCGCGGTCGTAAGCTTCCTGTTTAGTCTTATTAGTATGGATCAAGAGAGATTCCATGATCTGTTTGCCACAGGTATGAATGGGGTTAAGGGAGGTCATGGGTTCTTGAAAAATCATGGAAATACGATTGCCTCGTATTTTGTTAATTTCATCAATCTTTTTCTCAAATAAATTTTCTCCATGAAAGAGTATTCTTCCGGACTCAATAATACCGGGAGGACTTGGGATCAAGCCCATGATCGATAATGCGGTCACACTTTTACCGCTACCGCTTTCTCCAACAATTCCAACCGATTCACCGCTCCTAATAGAGAAAGAGACATCCCGCACAGCGGTCATCTTACCTTCAGTTGTATGAAAAGCCACTCTAAGACTATCTACCTCGAGGATTGGTGCTGTCTCCATGTACATACCCCCATCGTAATGATTCATTATTTTATACGAACCACTATGTAATTTTAATTTAAAGACTGCTCCTTGTCAATAATATTTCATTTTGCTACATAAATATCAAAAAAACAATTTCCCCAAATACAAATTAGTCTATATAGCTAAAGACTACCTGCAGGATTATTGAATTTTCATATGTTATGCGATAGAATATAGCGGACAACTGAATATTAAATGTCTTCGGGGCAGGGTGCAATTCCCGATCGGCGGT
>DUNL01000019.1 GCA_012839385.1 Clostridiaceae bacterium | reverse complement strand
TTTACTTTCGGATGAAAAACGTTCTCCGAGTCAGACGGTGATAGATAACGTAATAACACATATTGAACAGAATCGTCCTATAGGTGCGGATGTAACCGTAGAAGGAGCGACAGAAGTACCTATAAATATATCTGCAACACTAATTTTAACAGAAGGTAAAACACTTGTAGACGCACAAATTGAGATAGAAGAAGGAGTAATTGATTATCTAAAAACACTCGCGTATATTGATCCTATTGTACGTTATACACGGATAGCAAACGTAATACTGGACGCCCCTTCCGTGTTAGATTATTCTAACCTATTGATAAACGGAAGTAACGGAAACATCGAAATACAAAACGGGGACGTAGCGGTAGTAGGGGCGGTGAGTTTGGTTGAACAAAGTTAAAAAACGACAAATGCTAGATTATATGCCGAAGTATTATCCCGAAATAAAAGAAGTTGATAACTTAATCGAACGGGAAGCCGATGAAATAGTAAAATTAGACACGTCTATAAAAGATGTACTGGATCAATTTTTTATAGATATAGCAACGTGGGGATTGGCGTTATGGGAACGTGTTTACGGAATTAAACCAGACACTACCCGTCCTTTATCCCGTAGGCGGGCGGAATTACGTGCTAAAGTGCGTGGGCACGTACCTACTACGAAAGAACAGCTACAAAACACGCTAGAAACGTTTGACGAACGGTTATCCTTTACGGAAAATTTTGGCGATTACTCTATAACAGTAAACATTCCGTATGACGCTATAGAGAATAAGAACGTTTACTATAGCGTAAAAGACTTTCGGGTAGGTTATCCATTTGCTGAGTTTTTAAACGAACCCTTAGTAGATTTAGGCGAGTTATTGCGAATGTTAAAAACGGTATTACCGGCACATATCGCTTTAGCTTTCTTCTACATTACGTCGGCAGAAAGCGGCGTAACAATAGATAACGGAGGAAAGGCTAATATAACCGGATACCATACTGTTAGCGATTTTAAAATAGGTGATTCTTTCGTTGCTTATAGACGGGAGGAAGGAATATGACGAGTACAAACGGCATAACGCAAACATACGTGGAAACGATTGCACAGCGAATTATGAACGATATTACAACCGTTAGAGTTAATGGTCAAAACGTTGGAATAGCGGAGGTAACAAAGGAAGGAACGTTAATAACTATTATAACAGAACCGCAATTTTATTCCGCAAATATAACATCTTTACAGGTTTTAGATAGTGTAGGAGGATTAATAATCGACAAGACGCCTAGTTTAGAAATAACCCCGAATGAAAAAATAAGTTTTACCGAGAGTATTAAAATTGAACTGAAAGGAGTTGACGCTTAGTGACGGATTTTGTACCGAAAATAAACTGGCAGCCGGATGATCCTGTCACGGAAGGCGATTTTAACCGTATTGAGCAAGGGATTGCGGATGCACACGGGAAGGCGGATAGATTAAAGACGCAAATAACGGATGGAAGCGTACAGGTTAATTCGGCGGAAAATGCCGATAATTTAGGCGGGAAACCTCCGGAATATTACGCAAAACAAAGTGAAGTTGATGCACATTTGGCAGATTATGCGTCATTCAAAAACAATATAGAGGGCATAAGATATGCAGATGAAAAAATGGAATTAAAGATAAATGGCGAATGGGTGGAATTCAAAAGTAAAGATGGCTACCCAGTTGGAAATATTTCTAACTTGTCTGTAAGTATAGGAAATGGTGAAGTGGCTTTAAGCTGGCAAGACCCACCAGATGTAACTATAGAAGATTCAGAGGGGAATATTATCACTATAGCTAGATGGGCAGGTACGAAGTTAGTTCGAAAAACAGGTAGTTATCCTGCACATGAAAACGACGGAGTCCTAGTAGTTGATAATGGTATTAGAAATCAATATTCAGAAAATGGATTTATAGATGATGGACTAACTAACGGAACGACTTATTATTATATGTTATTTCCTTATACAGAAGAAAATGTAGTAACTATAGATAGTGCTAATAGAATTAATGCTACACCACAGGCTTACGATGACTTGACAGGTAGTCCAGGGCCTAAAAACCTAATTTCAGGAACTATGCAGGAAGGATTTTTTGGTGAAGTACCAGCGAGCGAATTAATAACTGGAGATGCCCTAGCAAGTGAGTGCGGAATATCTCAA
>DUNL01000245.1 GCA_012839385.1 Clostridiaceae bacterium | reverse complement strand
TCGATGCTTTCCCACTCTGTATAAAGACACAGGATATAGATGAGATTGTTAACACAATTTATAATATCTCCGGTAGTTTTGGTGGGATTAATCTAGAAGATATCGCGGCTCCTCGCTGCTTTGAGATTGAACGTCGTCTCAAGGAAAAATGTGACCTCCCGATTTTCCACGATGATCAACATGGTACCGCGATTGTGACTTTTGCCGGTCTAATCAATGCCCTCAAATTGGTAGATAAAAAATTAGAAGATGTCAAAATAGTCTTTAGTGGCGCCGGGGCCGCGGCTTTGGCTGTAAGTCGCCTCCTTTTGTCCGCGGGCGCGCGGCATATTACTATCTGTGACCGCCGGGGAGCGATCTATCTCGGTCGCGAGGAAGGAATGAACCCGGAGAAAATAGAGCTGGCCAAACTAACCAATCCGGAACGCCGTGTAGGCTCGCTGGCGGATATGTTAGTAGGGGCAGATGTGTTTATTGGTCTATCTGTTCCTGATTGTGTTAATCGTGACATGGTAGCGACAATGTCGGAACGGGCAATTGTCTTTGCCTGCGCCAATCCGGTGCCGGAAATTTATCCTGATGAGGCTTTAGCCGGTGGGGCTGCGGTGGTGGCTACCGGACGCTCTGATTTTCCTAACCAGATTAACAATGTACTGGCCTTTCCGGGAGTTTTTCGGGGTGCCTTTGATGTACGTGCCCGAGACATTAACAATGAGATGAATATCGCGGCGGCCTACGCGCTGGCTGATCTGGTTCCGGCCGACAAACTGAACAGTGACAATATACTACCGGAACCTTTTGATCCCAGAGTATGTGAAGCAGTAGGCAGAGCGGTAGCAAGAGCGGCCAGAGAATCCGGGGTAGCCAGAATCTGACATAAAGTGGCCAAAATCTGGCTCTGTCCCGTATAGAGAATATATTTGCAGCCCGGATCGAGTAACAGAATACTATGACTTGGAGCAACGAAATTTGATGAAAAACACTACTTTAGGAAAATTTATAAAATACTATAAACCTTATAAAGCTATGCTGTTATTAGACCTGTTCAGCGCAGCTCTAATCGGTGTCGCCGGGGTTATTTTTCCCATTATATTGCGCAAGCTGACAGGACAAATATTTTTATTACCTGACGCGGATGTAATGATGCGTAAACTCTGGTATTACTGCGGCGCGCTCCTGATCTTATATATAGTCCAATCCCTCGCGCAATATTATATGGCGACCTATGGTCACATCATGGGAGCCAAAATGGAAACCGATATGCGCGATGATCTGTTTACTCATATGGAGAAATTATCTTTTTCGTTTTTTGACCGCACCAATACCGGTCAGATGATGTCCCGGATTATCTCAGACCTGGCAGATGTTACAGAATTGGCTCATCACGGGCCGGAAAATGTTTTTATCGCTTCGGTGAAAATGTTGGGCGCTTTTCTGGTTCTGTTTTTTATTCATATACCGACGACATTGGTTCTACTGGCGGTGACGATAGCGATGTTCATCTTTACTTCCTATCAGAGGCGCAGAATGGAACGAACTTTTATGGAGAACAGGCGTCGTATAGCTGATGTCAATACCTTAGTTCAGGACAGTTTAGCCGGTATACGAACAGTACAGTCTTTCTCTAATGAAGATATTGAGGCGGAGAAGTTCAGTGAAGGTAATCAGCGCTTCCTGGAGTCAAAGATCGACAATTATCTTGTCATGGGCGAATATGTATCAATTAACGGCTTTATGCAAGGTATGATGTATCTGTCTGTTATCTTGACCGGCGGTTATTTTGTGACTCGTGGGGACATTCAGGCTGTAGATATTATTCTCTATGTGCTGTATATCAGCATGTTTCTGGATCCGATCAAGATGCTGGTCAATTTCACTGAGCAGTTTCAAAAAGGTATGACCGGCTTTCAGCGCATGGTGGAAATCCTCGAAACCGAGCCGGAGGTTCAAGATCGCCCTAATGCCATTGAGGTCGATAATCTAGAGGGCAAGATTGAATTTCGGGATGTCTCTTTCCATTATGAAAAGGATGAACCGGTACTGCGAAACCTGAACGCCTCTATCTACAGTGGTTCCACCGTAGCCTTGGTTGGTCCTTCCGGAGCCGGTAAGTCAACTTTCGTCTCCCTGATCCCGCGCTTCTATGATGTAACTTCAGGCGCGGTCACAATAGATGGTGTTGATGTTCGCGACATCACGCTTAAGTCTCTACGCGCTAATATCGGGGTGGTGCAGCAAGATGTCTATATATTTAATTGCAGTGTCCGTGACAATATTGCCTATGGTCGTCCCGGGGCTACGGAAGAGGAAATTGTTGATGCCGCTAAGAAAGCCAATATTCACGATTTTATCATGAGCTTGCCGCAAGGCTATGAAACAATGATGGGCGAACGCGGTATCAGGTTTTCCGGTGGACAGAAACAAAGAATATCTATTGCCCGTGTTTTCCTCAAGAACCCATCAATTTTGATCATGGACGAAGCGACATCATCTTTGGATAATGAAAGTGAGCTCTTTATTCAATCTTCGCTGGATGAACTTTCACGCGATCGCACGACTTTAGTCATCGCCCATCGCCTTTCGACAATTAAGAACGCCGACCATATTCTGGTGTTAACTGATGAAGGCATTGTTGAGCAGGGTAATCACTCCGATCTCTTGGAAAAAGATGGACTTTACTCTTATCTCTACAATCTTCAGTTCTTGGACAAGGCAGATGAGGAGCTCATTACGGAAGAGTATAAGGAAAAAGTGCCTAGCCGTTGATCAAGCTATCTAGGATAAAATCACGGATAAAAGATATATTAAAGTTCCGCTAAAGACACAGGGCGCGAAAGGAATACTCTCTCGCGGTTTTTTCTTCTTACATAACAACAAAAATACCGCGACGGCGAAGGCCGCTATAAATGAGTAAAGAATCGCTTTTACCGCTGCTTTTAAACCAAGAAAGAAACCCATGGTAGCGAAGAGCTTGACATCTCCCATTCCTAATTGATATCTGCTGGCAACCGCTATCAGGAAAAATACCGCTCCCAGAATAAAGGCCGCTAGTGAATCCTTGGCTATCAACCTTATGCCGCCCGGTATTCCCGGCCTGATAGATAGGAATTCTCTCCCATAATAAAAAGATCTTACACCACAAGCCATTATCAAATAACGATTAGGAATAATACCTTTTTTTATATCCGCTACAGTTATAGGTAAAGCGAAAGATAATAAAATCCATAGTTTTGCTTCTATAGTTATTTCTGTACCTCCGTTAAATAGATTCTTCCGTCACTTTTCTTCTATTGATAAAGTAGCAACTAAGTGTCATTTTTTTATTGAGATTATAGTAATAGTGTAGAATTAATTATTTTCATAGGTCTTAATTCACTTGGCAAAACATTATATTTACACGACAAAAGTTACTTTCGTCAGCAATAGTAACAAGAAAAAAATATCAAAAATTTTTCCGCCGCGAAGATTGCTAATATATCTATAATGCTGTAATATTATAATTTAAGAACTTCATCTTATTTGAGCCGGCATTTGTCGACAGTTGTTGACGAGAACTAGCGGATAAAACACTTAGATTGAACATTTTACAAATGCGGGGTAACGGACAGAAAACTACTGAAAAGCGCGGTTCTTGTTGTGATAGCCTTCGATAAAAGGAGGAGCTTGTGATCGGAAATTATGGTCAGAAAATCAGAGCTTTGAGGAATAGACGCAATATGACTTTGGCAGAGCTTGGTGAAGCCGCCGGAGTTTCCGCCAGTTACGTTTCGCAGATCGAGAGAGGTTTGTGCTCGGTTTCTTTGTCCTCTCTGGCTCAGATAGCGAAAAGTCTAGGTGTCAGTGTGGAATATCTTTTTTATGATGGTGGGGATTATATTGATATACAATCGCAACTAACCTCACATTATACTTGTCCTCCTGATAAGCCCTACTATTATAAGGTCCTGTCAAATACACTGGGTAATAAAAATCTTCGTGTTTATGATGTAACGTTTTTGCCGAGGGATAATGAGTATTCACTTCCTATAGGCGATAAGGCTGGATATATTTACATGTTGAAAGGTTTATTGACTATAACTTGGAATGGGGAAGAAGAAATAATGTATCACGGTGATAGTTTGTATTTTGACGGTAGCGTTGAATACAAATTTTTTAATCGTAACGGAGGCTTGATTAATTTTATCTATGCCACCTTTGACCAAGAGATGCCGGAGCGGTGAGTATGTCTAAAGGAAAAATGAGCAGTAATATAAGTTTAAGTGTCATGTTTTTCTCTAG
>DUNL01000177.1 GCA_012839385.1 Clostridiaceae bacterium | reverse complement strand
TTAAAATGCCGGGCTAGAATAGCGACATTTAGCGTACCAATTTTGTTGGCGGTGTCACCGTTGGCGGCTACACGGTCGCAGCCGGTTATACAGGCTTGTATTTTGCCCTGACTCATCACCATGGCGGCCATATTGTCACAGATCAGGGTGATATCGGCACCGGCCTTTTGTAATTCAAAAGCTGTTAAACGAGAACCTTGCTGGCGTGGTCTGGTCTCATCGACATAGATGTTGAGAGGAATATCCCTTTCTAAAGCCAGATATAGCGCCGCTGTAGCGGTGCCATAAGCTGTTGTGGCCAGAACGCCCGCATTACAATGTGTCAGAACGCCGTCGCCGGGCTTTAGCAAGGTCAGGATATTCTCTCCTATCGCTCTATTCGTGTCTCTATCTTCCTTATGGATCCGGATTGCCTCTTGCTCTAATCCGGAAAGCAGGGACGACAGGGAGTCGCCTTCGTCAAGAATTTTTCTCTCGTAAGCACAGGCAAGCTTTAACATACGGTCGACAGCCCAGGATAAGTTGACAGCGGTTGGGCGGGCCTGTTTAAGTTGCCGAGCTTTTTCTGCCAGGGTGGTGAAAAAACAGTTGGGATCGGAAATCAACCCGCGAGCCGCCAGAACCATACCATAGGCGGCAGCCACACCTATCGCGGGCGCACCGCGCACTACCATATCACGAATGGCGTCATGGACGCCTTCCACGGAATCATAAACCCGATAGACAACTTCTGTTGGTAACAGCCGTTGATCCAGCAGGGTCAAAGTTGTACCGGACCATCGTAAAGTTTCCATACTACCCTCCGTATTTATATAATAGTAAAGATTATTGGCCCTCACAAATCCAATAATTAGTATAGAATTAGTATTAATTGATCTAGCCGCGGACTGGAAACACCGGCGTACCGGCAAGTGTAGTCAGGCTAATGATCATAATTGCCTTGCAGTATAATAATGTGGTGTTAATTAAGCTTGGATCAAGCGATTTTTGATCTCGCTGGTTTAAGAATAGTTTTCGGGAGGCATGATTTGTTAAAGTTGCGGGAAAAGAGTTATTACAAATGGATAATAGCTTTCTCCAGTTTGATTGTGATGATAATGACCGTCGGCATTATCTACAATGTTTTTACAATTTTCACGATTCCTGTCACAGAAGGTTTGTCAATCAGTCGCCAAACTTTTTCTCTGGCGCAGACCCTTATTTTCACAGCCACTATTTTTGTCAACCCCTTTATCAGTAAATTAGTTGAGAAAACAGGGCTCATTAGACTGATCAGAATTTTTTCCGTAGCGACTCCGATCTTCTATTTCGGCTTTTCCTTTGTAAATTCGACCTGGCAACTCTATCTTGTTTCATTATTGGTGGGCATTTCTCAATGTTTCGTATCGATGGTACCGCTCTCAATTCTACTCAACAGTTGGTTTGATAAAGATATCGGCTTGGCTCTCGGCATTACCTTTATGGGTAGTGGCATTGGAGGTATGATTTTCAATCCGGTCGTTAATTCTATTATTGAAAATTATAGCTGGCGCCACGCGTTTGGTTTCTTGAGTATAGTGATGTTCATATTTCTGGTGCCGATCGGCTTATTTGTCATAATTTTGCCTCCACAAATGTCCCAAAAGGAACATCTAACCACCTATCAGGAATCTGAGACAGCAGCTAGTCTAAATGTAGAAACTCGCGCTTCCTCCGCTGTAGAGGAGAACAACAGCTATCTTAAAGATCGACGTTTCTGGATTATTTCTCTGGCCTTTATTCTTGACGGCGTTGCCGGCTACAGTATCATTAACTTTGTCACGCCATATTTCAGAGATCTCGGTTACTCTTCCTACTACGCCGCTAATGTTATGGCTATGTCTATGGGGCTTATGGCAGTAGGTAAAGTAGTATTAGGCTTTGTCTACGACCGCACTAATGTAAGATTCGCTACTTTGCTAGCTATCTTTGCCGCTTTCGTCGGCCTGGTGGCCTTGTATTTTGCCCAATATCCCTGGGCCTTGATTTTCCTTGGCTTCGGTAATTTCTTCGGTAGTCCGGCCGGCACAGTTTCCCAACCTCTGGTGACGAAAGGAGTCTTTCGCGCCAGAGACTACGCTAAGGTCAATGGACTTCTAGTCTCCTTCAGTAATATCGGGGTTACTTTGACCCCCATAATTGCCAATACCATCTTTGATCACAGTGGCAGTTACCGCCCACATTTTGTAGCGATGATTGTACTGATGGCAATTTGTTTTGCCCTGTTCTTCCTTGTCTTGCCTCGAGCGGCTAAAAAAGATAGTAATTAAGCTTCGGCCTAATATGCAAATCACTTAAAGGGTTGAAGCTAGAGGATAATTCTAAGCGTACTATTTCCCATCTATATGCTCAGATTGATGGCGCCTAGCGTGTAAATTATCTAATTTACTATAGTTTCTTTTCGTAAGAGAAATAAATTTTGGCGACCGGATACTTATTGATATTTTTTATTTATAATTAAAAATAATG
>DUNL01000053.1 GCA_012839385.1 Clostridiaceae bacterium | reverse complement strand
GCTTGGGGTGCACGAGGTCGCAAGTTCAAGTCTTGTCACTCCGACCAAACAACAAAATAGCTGTTGACTATTTCTGTCAACAGCTGTTTTGTTTACTATATTTTCTTGAACCGGGTCATTATGTTTTTTGATTTAGGTCAATATAGCCCTTGCAAAAAATAATTGGCATAGATATAATCTGGAAATTTACATCTGTTCTTTAATAAAAATACACACTTACACTTTTCAAAAAATTAGTGTATGATAGAAGATGAATTACAATAACAGATAGTAACTCAATACAAAATGCCAATCATAGATAAGATATGCCAAGGAGGCGGCAATGGATACTAATATTCTTAAGTATATGGCATTTATAAAGACTGTGGAGACCGGTAGCTTTACTAAGGCAGCTCTGGTTTTAAATTATTCTCAATCCGGAATCAGTCGCATGATAAATGACCTGGAAGAAGAGTGGGGAATTATTTTACTGGAACGAAGCAGGGCAGGTGTACGTCTAACTTCAGACGGCACCAAACTCCTACCTCACGCTAAAAACATCTGTTCCGCCTATAACAAGATGCAATCACAAATTGATGATATTAACGGCTTGCAATCCGGCTTAATTCGGATCGCATCTCTTACCAGTGTCGCTACGCACTGGCTACCTAATATTATTAAGGAGTTCCAAAAGGATTACCCTAATATCGATTATGAATTAATCTTGGGCGACTATAACGAGATCGCGGAATGGGTCGCGGATGGACTTGCAGATTGTGGCTTTGTTCGCTTGCCAACCTTACCGGAACTAGAAACTATTTTTTTAGACCAAGACAAGCAGATGGTTGTCCTGCCAGAGAACCATCGCCTAGCTAAATTGGATAAAATACCGGTTGAGGCTTTATGCGATGACCCCTTTATGTTGCTGGAAAAAGGAGCTAAGGCTGAGATAACCGAAATCTTTGAAAAACGTGGACTAAAACCTAAAATATTCTTCACTACTTGGGATGACTATGCCATCATGTCTATGGTAGAAAGCGGTTTAGGGATAAGTGTATTACCGAAGCTAATTCTAAGACGAGTACCTTATCGTATTATCACACGCGAACTGGATGTACCGGCAACTCGTGATCTCGGCCTTGCCCTGAGAGACAAAAAAACCGCTTCCTTAGCTGTCAAACACTTCTTGGATTATTTAAAATACAGATAATAACTGCTATTTAGTTATTTATTAGCAAGTCAAATTTCAACCCTAGCAACTTCTGCTGCTCTGACTTTTCTGAAAACAGACCAGGAATCCAGAGCAAAAATCAGAACAAGGAGCAATATTACTGAGGTCAGAGATGTGCTGCGACTATAGCTATCGACATAAGTCTTTATTACTTCCATCTCGATCACGCGCAGTGAAAACAATATTAGGGCAGCTACAGAAGCAATATTAATGACAATATTGACAATTAAAGTAGATTTATCCCATTTAGGATGGATCAATCTATAAACCTGTTCGATAATAATAATTCCGAAAAACACTGTTAAATAAGGTAACAGACTTGGCCAATTTACCTCCCCCCGCAGAAGAGATTCTCTAATGAATTCCTGATTCGAACCTGTTGTAAAACGGAGCAAAAGATCGGGTAGAAAAATAAGAAGCACCTGCATAGCGACCGCGAACAATAGTAACAAGGTGGTACAACGACGCGATATATAGTTAGCGGCCAATTGATCCTTCTTTAAGTCTTCGACGCTCCATGCTTTACCTCGCAGAGGTATCTTAGCTTTTTCTAAAACCAGATAGATAATGAAAGTTATAAAGCCCGCGTAGATTACAGCTTCAACAAGACTATAGTCATTGAAAAAAACTAATTTCTCCATGCCGCTAATAATAGACAACGTGAAAAATAGCAGGGAGATCATTAAATATATTACAAAAGTCCAGAATATAACTAGAGGTAAAGTAGTAATAAAAGATTTATAATACTGGCCTGAAAGTGATAGAAAACCACCGGTTTTGCCAGCAGTCTCAGCCGCCAAATCTTTGGGATCGCCCAGTTCAGATAAGACATCTTCAACAGCGTGTCTTTCGTTCATGCCCTGTTCAATCCGGGTTTGAACCATATCTTCAATATTAGATTCTAACTCCCTGCGCTCATCATCTCGACTTTCTTTCGGCAGTTCCTGGGCGTATTGTGCCAGATACCTGCTAATAAGCTCCTGAGCGCTAATATCCATTTTAATCCTCCAACAAGAAATTAATTCTCCTCTTGATCTCGAACCAAGCTTCCTTTAGCTCAAGATAAGCACTGTTGCCCGCAACTGTTCTGCGATAATACTTTCTGGGACTGGCCTCTTCAGTATCCCACAAACTTTCAAGCAAATTTTGCTTTTCCAACCTACGCAACAACGGATACAGAGTATTCGTGTCGATAGGAAAACCTTTTTCTTCCAGATTCTTAGCCAATCCGTAACCATAGTCTTTTTCCTCCAATTGACTAAGAACAGCCAACACTAAGAATCCTTTACGCAAATCAGCTTCCAAATTATTATTCATTATAATTCCTCCTCCAGTAAATATTATTGTGCATTGCACACTATCGTCAAGTTAAATCTATTTTATTTTCATGTTAAAAACAATTAGCTCTCCTCTTTTTGCTTAAAATACATTTAACGAAGGCTAATTACTTCAGAAGTTGCTTTTATCCCGATTAGTATATGTCCATAATTCAGTAGACATATAAATACTGATACTACATAATTTGTCTAAACTAGAGTAATTTGGTCAAAATTGCCTGTGTTTAACTCTTTTTCTCTGAATTTTTATGCACATTGTTGATTCGGCCTTTATTTTCTTGACCGAAGTCTTTCATGGTCATATTATTATTAGTAATACAAAAAGGAGAACCCCATGCTACAATTTTCTGGCAGCTTTTACTTTTACTTTTGCTACCTGAGACGACGTCTGTAGTCGGGTTCACCTGGGATGCAGACGATTGTCTCGCATCCCGGTGGCTAAGAACCAGCCTTCCGGGAGACCGGAAGGGAAACAGAAATTACCCGCCCGGTCATCGGATGACCGGGCGGTTTTTATTCTCCGGATGGAGGTATATGTGAAAAAGACATTATTGATTCTGGTAGTGATTCTATCGCTCGCCATCATCACTGTCGGCTGTAGTAAAGCGAAAACTACTGAAAACGACAATCAGCAAGCTGAAAAAGATTCAAAAGAAATAGGGTTAAGCTCTGATAAGGACGGTACAGATAATCCTGAAAATTCCGACCTAATTAGAATCGGGGTTTTGCAGTTGTTGGCACATGATTCTCTTGACGCCGCCAGAGAGGGCTTCATAGATCATCTGGACGCCGGTGGTTATCGGGAGGGCAAAGAGATCTCTATACTCGTGCAAAATGCCTTCGGAGAACAAGCAAATCTTAAGAGCATGGCGGAAAAACTGCTCAGAGAATGTGATTTGGTTCTTGCTATTACTACCCCCGCCGCTCAAACAATAGCCGGTTTGTCTCCTGAAATACCTATCTTATTTACAGCTGTTACCGACCCTGTGGACGCGGGTCTTGTAGACTCACTGTCCGAACCCGGTGGTAACATTACCGGAACCAGTGACCAGGCACCGGTAGATCAACAGGTTTTGCTGCTGCTTTCTCTAGCCGAGATGGAAAATGTCGGCCTCATATATAACGCCGGTGAACCTAACTCGGTCATTCAAGCAGAGGAGGCTAAAGCGGAAATAGAGAAAGCCGGTAAAAATGTGGTCGCGCTCACAGTTGCTTCTACTAATGATGTACAGCAAGCAATGACGACATTGGTTTCTAAAGTAGATGGCATTTACATTCCTACTGACAATACTATGGCTAGTACGGCAGCAGCTAGCGGAACCATTGCCATGGAGGCAGGAATTCCAATCGTGGCGGGATCAATTGACCATACTTCTATAGGGGGCACCGCTACCATTGGCATCAGCTACTATGATCTTGGCGCAAAAACCGCTCAGCAAGCGCTGGCTATTTTGTCCGGCGACAAAAAAGCCGCTGAAATACCCGTAGCTCTGGCTGATGACCTGGATCTTTATATTAATGAAGAATATGCGGAAGCTATCGGCATCAATCCCGATACCATTGAATTGCCACGCAGGTAAAGGAGGAGTAAATGTTGGACATTGTCCTTTCTTCAGTGTCGCAAGGCTTTCTCTGGGCAGTGATGGCACTTGGTGTCTATATCATGTAATGGTTCGCGCGGCCACT
>DUNL01000230.1 GCA_012839385.1 Clostridiaceae bacterium | reverse complement strand
TTGCAGCCTGTTCCAGCATGCCGCCAGGTAATATATATTATAAATAAATTGGTGCCGGAGGCGGGAATCGAACCCGCACGGGCCAAAGGCCCAAGGGATTTTAAGTCCCTTGCGTCTGCCTATTCCGCCACTCCGGCACTGGTAATTACGAAGGAGTATTTTGCTTATGCATTTTCTCAATACATTATAGCACCGTAGTCCCTCAACAACAATGTGAATTTGCTCGCATGTGAGTTTGTTCGCATGTGAGTCTATTCACATGTCATGCGACTGTCACAATGCTAGGTTATTCGCTCAGCAACTGATAGACCCATTTCCCCACAGGATTCTTACCCCGTGCCAGATAGTCTGCATAATGAGCATGAAGGCATTTTAGGCCTGCGCTGCTCCCAAGAATGCCGCCTACCCCTGACTCACGGATCACGTCATACCAAGACGGCCGGTGAGCCTCAATCCACTTTAGCTCATCTTCTGTCAAGAGCGTTTGGCGAAAAGCAGCGTAGGACCGGACGGCCTCTTCGTATGCGCTCTGCGCTTCAGGATCCTCCGCCAGACGGGTCTCGAGCTTGGTTATCCACCCTTCAGCCTCTAACCGAGACACTGCCCTAATAGCACCGGGACACGTAAGCCAAAAAACCGTAGGAAAAGGCTCAAAAGGCTCAGCAAACCCGGGTCTTGCAGTCACAACAGGGCTCGTGATGATGGTTTCCGGCATCCCCAGCGGGCACCGGCTTGCCACTTTCAGGAAGCCCCTCGGCCTACGGCCCAATTGCACTTGGACAATATCCTCATCTCTCATGACTCACCATAGCCCATACTCGATACTTCCCTAACTGAGTCCCAGGTAATTCAATTGCTAAGCAATGTCACAAAATATCAGCACTCACCAAAGCTCACCTGAGCAGTCTCACAGAATATCAGCGCTGACCGGGGCTCACCTGAGCAATCTCACAGAACATCAGCGCCGATCAAGGCTCAGCAATAGCCCACCTGAGAGTCCAACTGAAAAGCCATCATAGATTTGGCGAATTCCGCAGGCCTCGTAACGCACCGCTTAAATTGCAGCTTGTAAGAAAAGCCGGTCGCAAAATGCGCCGGCCTTCCCCTTCTTCCAAAATCAAGACGCTTCTTAGCCCAACATAGAGAAGTATCGTTATCGCTGCTGCAATCGGATAATTGCCGGCAGCTACCATATTCGACAGACTCTTCTCCCTGTAATCTGACGGAACCGCCGAATCCCACAACAACCGGAACTCAGATCCCTATACAGTCCAATTGCTGAGGAACCGATACCCGACAGGAATCAGGTCGGTCACGAGAGTCTAGACTAAGCTCATCCACCTATTCGAGAATATCGAGTACCACGACCGCCTCGTTTCGAATCCTGACTCTTCTTGAGGTCTGACAGCCGCTCATCACTCTCCTCGTCAGTCCTTCGAAGACAAATTGTCTAAGTTTCTTAAAGAGAGTGATGAGCGGCTGTCAGACCTCAAGAAGAGTCAGGATTCGAAACGAGGCGG
>DUNL01000012.1 GCA_012839385.1 Clostridiaceae bacterium | reverse complement strand
GAGAGTCAGCTGAAAAATATACATTATGCAAAACAAAGGACCGGATTTGGCAGAATGAGGCAATAATTGGTGCAAACAAAAGATTAAATGTAGATATTATGAAAACAACAAGGATAATTGTTATTTTGTTTGCACCAATTATTGCCTCATTCTGCCAAATCCGGTCCTTTGTTTTGCATAATGTATATTTTTCAGCTGACTCTCAAATTGCTGTAATCCTAACATTTAGTAAAAAACCATTGTCTAAACTACTAAATGATGTTACTATAAGTTATCTACAGTTTCGCTGGAGGTGCATTGTGATTATCGGCATTCCTAAAGAAATTATGCCTGCAGAAAATCGTGTTTCCGCTACACCTGAGACTGTTAAAAAGATGGTCGCGGACGGATTGACCGTTTTGGTTGAGGCGGGAGCAGGTGAAGGCTCATTTTATCTAGATTCGGAGTATGTCGCGGCGGGGGCTATAATTGCCGAGACAGCTCAAGAAGTATTTGACCGGGCAGAGATAATTCTTAAAGTCAAGGAACCTCAGCTCAATACAACATATGGAATAAATGAAGCTGATATGATGCATAAGGGTCAGATCTTAATTGCCTTTATTCATCCGGCTGCCCCTATTAATCACGCCACGGTGCAAAGGCTCGCTAATAACGGTATCACTACGCTAGCCTTGGATGGGATTCCTCGTATTTCAAGGGCACAAACCATGGACGCGCTAACATCAATGTCTACTTGTGCCGGTTATAAGGGTATCCTACTGGCGGCCAATGCCTTACCAAGGTTTGTACCGCAAATTTTTACAGCCGTGGGAATGATTAAGCCGATTGAAGCTATGATCATAGGTACCGGTGTAGCAGGTCTACAAGCTCTGGCCACCGCCAAACGGCTTGGTGCCATAACCCATGCTGTAGATATCAGGCCGGCGGCTATAGAGCAGGCCGGGTCACTGGGCGCGAAGGTTATAGACGTCGGGGTTCCGCCCCATGAAGCAATCGGGGAAGGCGGTTACGCGCTACAGCTTTCAGAGGATAGATTAGAGCAAGAGCGTGAAGTGTTGGCTCAGCACATCAGTAAAATGGACATTGTCTTCTTGTCCGCTCTAATACCGGGCAAAGTGGCGCCGATTCTCATCACTGAAGATATGGTTAAAATGATGAAGCCGGGTTCCGCATTGGTAGATATCTCAATTGATCAGGGTGGAAACTGTGAAATTACTCCACCAGGTACCGTTAAGGTCCAACACAACGTGACTTGTATCGGTATCACGAATCTTCCCGGACGTCTACCTCAGAGCGCTACCTGGATGTTCTCTCATAATGTCTATAATTTAGTTCATTATCTGTGTAAAGACGGTGAGATTGTGCTCGATTATAATGATGAAATCGTAGCCTCCTCTCTGGTTACGCATGATGGCGAGATTGTCCATAAAGGTACTCGCGAAGCAATGGGTCTCTAAACTTTTCTGTCCGTGCCACTTGCTAGTTTGTAAGTGGCACTTTTTTTAATGAGAGGTGTATCTTGTCTACTTTTCAAATAATCCTGCTAATAATATTTATTGTTTCCGCTCTAGTCGGATACAAAATTATCAACCGCGTACCCAGCTTATTGCATACACCCCTGATGTCAGGGATGAACGCGTTTTCCGGTATTACCATCCTAGGATGCCTATCGGCTACGGCGGCTACAGGTGTACTGGGAGAAGGTAATATTAACTGGTTGGCAAGAATTTTGGGCTATATCGCCATTATCCTCGCTATGTTGAATGTGGTGGGCGGCTTTGGCGTAACTCATCGCATGCTACAAATGTTTCAAAGCCAAAAAGAGCATAAAAACGAGGAGGAGCGAGAATAATGTCGGCATCAGTTATTAATTATGTACTGGCCGCTATCGGCCAAGTCAATATTATCCCTCGCATGGATTCCGCCAAACAGATTCCCTATCTGATTATGGCGGGAGCTCTGGCAATCTTAGTTCTGATTGGAATATCTATGATGAGCAAAGTCAGACTATCAGTGGCGGGCAATCTCCTAGGTTCCGTCTCTATGGCTCTAGCTATCGGAATAACTCTGTGGGCCTTTGATATATTCTCAGTCATTGATCTCTGGGTGGCTATGTTGATAGGAGCCTTGCTGGGGCTGGTATTGTCGCGCAAAGTTACTATGCTGCAAATGCCGCAGTTGGTAGGGTTATTAAACGGCTTCGGCGGCGCTGCCTCTATGATTGCCGGCGCTCTAACCTTGCTCAATCCGGGTGGCGACGATCCCTTTTCCGTCATCACCTCCGGTCTGGCGATTTTCGTGGGTTCATTAACCCTGACAGGATCAATTGTGGCCGCCGGTAAATTGCATCAGGTTTTCACGCAGAAACCGATTATTCTTACGGGACATCGCTTCTGGGCACTTGGTTCCTTGGTACTTGGTATCTTAACTGTACCCTTATTTCTCTTGCCGACTTTTCAGGCCGGAGGGGCCAAAACAGTGTTGATACTGTTATGCGTACTAATTTCCGGAGCCTTCGGCATATTCTTTTCTGTCCGTGTGGGTGGGGCAGATATGCCAATCACAATCTCACTGCTCAATTCCTTCTCCGGTGTAGCGGGTGGAATCGCCGGTCTAGCTATCTCCGACCCCTTGTTGGTAGCCGTAGGCGGCATAGTAGGAGCTTCCGGATTACTGCTGACCCAGATTATGTGCCGCGCTATGAACCGCAATCTGCTTGATATTCTACTTGGCAAAACCTCAGCCAATGTCATGCAAAAGGCTGATAAGGTTACGGCCGACAAGGCCGATGAGAGCACGGCTTTAGCAGCGGAAACTGATACAGATCTTTCTCCATCACCTCCGACTAAAGGAAAAGTACAATCTGTAAGTATGAGTAAGACTGTGGTTGAAGCAAAAACGGAAACAGAAACAATTACAGCGGAAGCCGTGCGCGTAAGTGCTACGGTAATTGAAACAAAGCAAGAAGAAACTGAGGGCGCCGATTATGCTTCTTGGCTCAGAGACGCGAAGCGCGTGATTATTGTGCCGGGCTACGGCATGGCTCTGTCACAATCACAACATCTGGTCAAAGAGTTGATGGACAAGCTGGAAGCGAGAGGGGCAGTAGTGGATTTTGCCATTCATCCCGTAGCGGGCCGCATGCCGGGACATATGAATGTACTGCTGGCGGAAGTAGAGATCCCCTACGAGAAACTGCGCGAGATGGATGATATCAATGACGAGTTTAAAACGGCGGACATTGCCATTATCATCGGCGCTAATGATGTAGTTAATCCCGCGGCCAATACCGCTGAGAATACGCCTATTTACGGCATGCCTATACTTCAGGTAGAAGATACCAAGCACTTGATAATCATGAACTTTGACAAGAAGCCCGGTTACGCGGGTGTGGACAATCCCTTATATGAAGCTGATGATGATCAGGTGGCTTTGCTTTTAGGTGATGCCAAGGATT
>DUNL01000205.1 GCA_012839385.1 Clostridiaceae bacterium | reverse complement strand
ATTTACAGGCTTTTGTGAAGGTGCTCACAGATGCGGCCAGAGCGTTAGCGTCATTCTTTGGGTTTGAATTACCGGTAATAGACTATTCAGGACTAGGGGAGCTACCTCCGCTATTGGACGAGACCGAGGACGGTTTCGATGATGCCGGTCAAGCTGCCAAAAAGTTTAAAAATATCTTAATGGGTTTTGATGAAATTAATATATTACCCTCTCCTGATTCGACATCGGGTGGGAAATCTCCCGGCGGAGGGATCGGCGGAGGATTAGACATTGACCCGAGCATTTATGATTATGATTTTCTATCTTCCGTTAGCAATGAGGTGCAAGAGATAGCTAATAGAATAAAATCATGGTTTGCGGACTTCAAAGAAAATCCAGCTATTAAAGCAATAGCTGACGTTTTTGGCTTTTTATGGAACAAAGCCATAAAACCCTTGGGCGAATGGCTCATAGAACACCCGGATTTTTTGATTAATTTCCTAGTAGCCGTCGCTACAGCAATAGCTACCTATAAAATTGTAGACGGTGTCTCTAAATTAGCAGGAGTATTCGGTGGTTTAAGTGGCGTGCTAACAAATCCGTGGGCGTTAGCTATAGCGGCTGTCGCTGGAGCTATAGTGTTTATTGCCACATCTGTAGCAACGGCTCGAAAAAACGCAGAGGAGGCCGATTTAGCCCGGCGTTTTGGAGAAATAGCTTTATCCTTAGAAGAGGTAAAATTTTGGGCAGATAAACTAACAACAAGCGATTTAACCATAAAACTAAATTTATTTGCTGAAGAAGATTTAAAAGTTGAACAGATTAAAAAGAATATCGAATCGTCCATTAAAAAACTAGATAGTTATAATTTTAAAATCTCTCTAGGGATGGAAATACCGGAAGCTGACTATAAATCTGCGATAGAAAAGTTTGTTGAGTCTGCGAAAGAGTATATTGAACAAAGACATGTGGTTGCGGCATTAGCGGTGGATATTCTTTTAAAGGATACTTCCCAGGGCAAAAATTTGAGCGAGTTCGTTTCTTCGTTCTATAGTACCACCTCGGTTAAACTAGAAACGCTAGGTAAACAGTTAAAGAGTGTAGTGAATGAAGGTTTCGTTGAAGGAAAATGGATCCCTGATAAATTTAAAGAAGCGGTTAAGTTGCAGAAGGAGATCCAAGAAGTGTTGGATTATATCTCTACCGTAGAATTCGAAGCGAAGATTTCGGCTTTAAGAATGGATGTTAGGGGTACTGATTTAACAGTAGACAGCTTTAAAGGTGTATTAGAGGAAGCCCAGTCTACTATAGAAGATCAGTTATCTAACCTAGAAGCGGTACGCCTCGAAAACATAAAGATTGCTAAAATGGAGTTTGACCAAACCGGTAATCAGCAAGCGTATAATGAAGCGTTAGGGGCAATCGAATCTGAATTTAACAAGAAAAAGCTGGAATTGAATTTTAGGACCTTCGATTTTGGTATAGAAACGTTACAAGAAGCGTTCGCTTGGGAATTGACTCAAATCGAGCCTCTATTGGGAAAAAACGCACAAGAAACTTTTAGGAATACTTTATCGGACCATATCCCGGAAGGTATTATGGACGCTGTTAGCAACAGCAATATATATGAGCAACCCGTTGGTGTCCTAACAAACAATCTAAGTATGGCATATAGGGCAGGGATTAATGAGATTGATGTGACCCCGGAGGCGAGACGAAACATTGAAAATCTTGTAAAAGAAATGCAACCAACGGAAGAGCATTACAGAGAGCTGGCGAGTAGTGCTTTGCGAGCTGGGGAACTTATTCCAGAGGGGGTAAAGCGAGGATTAACTGATATAAACAAATTGAAGGCTATCTCCGGATCTGTGGAGTCACAAAACTATATGATTGGACAAATGCTGTCCACAGATACAAGTTTCTTAAGGTTGTTATCAACTTCCGAAAACGCAGGAAAAGAAATTGATAAAAATGTGGCGGAAGGTTTAGCCAACAATCTAAAGCTGATAAAGGATGAGGCAACCGGAACGGTTACAGGAATTAAAAACTCTATAACTGGTGATAACCGTTCCTGTCGCTTCATCCTTTATCAGCTTTAGATTGTTGGCCAAACCTTCCGCCACATTTTTATCAATTTCTTTTCCTGCGTTTTCGGAAGTTGAT
>DUNL01000267.1 GCA_012839385.1 Clostridiaceae bacterium | reverse complement strand
GGGTTGGAGATATTCACATCAACTACGGGATAGGTCTGTACCAGGTACTCGAGCACCTGGCGGATTTCTACTCTATCTGTCTCGACCAGCAGCTTAATACCGTAATTTTTCGCCTTTAACACTTCTGCGCCAGGGCACTGGAAATCCTCCACTGTGACCCCCAGCTTCAAGTCAATGACCTTCTGCTTGAGGTAATCCCGCCTCAGTGTAGAGACGGTATCATCCAGTATGATGGTACCATGATTTATGACAATGACTCTCTTGCACAAAGACTCAATATCCCCCGTGTCATGGGAAGTCAAAAACACTGTAGTATGCTCTTCTTCGTTCATCCACTTGATCAAATCCCGGATATTCTGGTGAGCCACCACATCCAGGCCAATAGTGGGTTCGTCAAGAAACAGAATGTGAGGCCGGTGTAGTAAAGACGCTGCAATTTCACATCTCATTCTCTGACCCAAGGACAGCTTCCTTACAGGTATGTCCATCAGTTCCCCAATTTCGAAGGCATCTATCAACATGTCCCGGCGACGACGAAATTCGCCATGCTCCAGCTCATAGATCTTGCCCAGTAGAGTAAAGGTGTCTACTGGGGGGAGGTGATACCATAGCTGCGATTTCTGGCCAAATACCGAGCCAATGCTAAATGACAAGCGGTACCTGTCCCGCCAAGGGACCAAACCCAGCACATTGGCATAACCGGCTGTGGGATGCAAAATACCGACCAGCATCTTGATGGTTGTAGATTTGCCAGCTCCGTTAGGGCCAATAAAGGCCAACATTTCACCGCTCTCAACCAGAAAGGAGATCTCGTTTACCGCCTCGACCGACCGATATCGGGGCCTAAGCATCGCCTCTAGGCTTCCTTGCAGTCCTTCGCCTTTCTCTTTCGTTTGGAAGTTCTTGGCTAACCTCTCTACCCGAATAGCTGGCACTTGCCTCACCCCGCAGCCAATATACTACCAACTTGTGAATATTGGATACATTATATGGTCGGGGATTGGCAAAGTCAAGAGAAAATGGCGTTCCTTTACCAACGGGCTATTCATCTCTTTGGTCACGTAGACTCTCCAAGTGTCTTTGCCAGCGAGCATGGGTTTCAGGGTAATGCGTTTTTACATACTCAAGGAACTCACCATCGACACCTCGGCGCATCAACCCCTTGAGGAGTTTGCGGGGAAAAGATGGGCTCCTTTTCATGGTATTGACTGGATCTATCAACCATAGCTTGCCCTTGGGATCAACGATGATGTGGGATAATCTGGTATCAGCCCGACGAAACCGCAACCGCCGCATGGTTTCCACCATTTCCACGAGTTGCCGGGCTATGTCTGGTGTGAAGGGATTGACCCGTAGATAGCGGTTTAGAGGAGTACCCGGTGCGTATTCTCGGATGATGTAGTCCCGACCCCAGTCATATACGCGGGGGAAAAAGGAAGCCTCTGCCCCCTTCTGCAGAGCGGCTAGCTCTCTTCGTAGGTACTGGCGTCTATTGTAGATCTTGATACAGTGCCGGTCATCGATCTTGTAGACCTCTCCATGCTTGCCTGCTCCGATAAATTCTAACTGCTCGACCCTGATCCTATCCATTAGCATAATCGCTCCCCCACTCTCATTCTAGGATATAGTAAGCAGAAAAACGGGGAAGGTGCAGATTATGGCCCAGGATAGGAGATGGGGGCTAGAGAGAGGGTACGGGGAGCCACACGAAGGAAGGCAGTATCTGCAAGAGCTGCCGACTTTGGCCTGGGTGAATTAGAGTAGAAAAGCAATCGCCTCAGG
>DUNL01000187.1 GCA_012839385.1 Clostridiaceae bacterium | reverse complement strand
TGGTGACCCTAAGGAGAATCGAACTCCTGATTCCGCCTTGAGAGGGCGGCGTCTTAACCGCTTGACCATAGGGCCGAAGCAAGCCCGCATATTATAGCAATTCAATTTTACCTATGCAAGCTCAGGGAGAAGGAAATGTCACGACAAAATAAACCAGGACAGTGGGATCTTGAGTCTATATACGCCGGCCTAAGTGATGACGCGTTCGTCACAGACAAAAAACAAATGCGAGAGCATATCAGGGTCGGGCGCGAAATACTTGGCTTGCCGCCTCTGGAGAGGCTGGCGCGAGGCCTTGCCTGGTGGGAGGAGCTTTATAAGTTTCGAAAGAAGCTCTTTCCGTATTTGATTTTGCGTAACGCGGTCGCTACATCTAACTACGCCATCTTGTCCGAGCTCAAGAATTATCGTTCACAACAGGTGGAGGCTGACGACGTAATTATCAGATTACAAAAGACTATTGCCGACATAGATCTCGAAGAGTTTTTTGCCGCTTATCCTCAGTGGCGAGAATATAGTTTTTTCTTGCGTCAGAAACAGAAATTGTCGGAGAGCCTGTTGTCTGAAACGGAAGAGAATGTTTTGGCGTCGATTACCGGAGCCGGAGCTCAGAACTGGAGTCAGATGGTATCCGCTCTGGTAGCCCGGGAGCGGATCGATTTTAACGGTGAGAAAGTCGGCTTGAGCGACTTACAGGCCGGACAAAAAGCTCCTGAGCTAGCGCTTAGAGAGAAGGCCTACCGGGCTGAGCTGGCGACCTATTCTAAATTGGAGCTACCGGCGGCCTATGCCTTAAACAGCATTAAAGCGCATGCCGCCGCCACAGCGAGACTTAGAGGTTATGACAGTCCTTTAGCGCGGACTCTGGCCCTATCGCGCCTGACCAGAAAAACTCTGAACAGTATGCTGCGAGCGGTGGAGGGATGGTTACCGGCATTTCAAAAATTCTTGGCGGCTAAAGAGAAGTTAATCTCAGGACATGAACGAGTAGCTTGGTACAATATTTGGGCCCCGTTGGGCGATCATAAAGAGCATTATAGCGTCGAACGCGCCAACTCATTCATCTTGGATCTCTTTGCCGATTTTCACCCACCTCTGGCTGAAGTTATCCGGCGTGCCTTCCAAGAACAGTGGATAGATTTTTATCCGCGTCCGGGCAAGACCGGTGGAGCTTTTTGCTTCAACTTGCCACTAAAGTGTCAATCAAGAATCCTGGTAAATTACAAACACGACCTGGCCTCGGTTAAGACATTGGTTCATGAACTGGGTCACGCTTATCACGGGAGTGTAATCTGTCGCAACAAACCCTTGAATCAAGAATACACCTTACCTTTGGCCGAGACAGCCTCTACTTTCAATGAAACTCATTTTTACGCCACACTGTTAGAGCGGCAACAAACGGATCAGGGTAGGAAATATGTCTTAAACGATTGGCTTTCAGCGGCTGTGTTGTTTATCTGCGATATGTATTCTCGCTTTCGCTTTGAGCAAAAAGTATTTTTAGCCTGTGAGGAGAGGTTTTTGTCTCCGGCGGATTTATGCCAATTTATGTCGGAAGCGCAGAGTGAAACCTATGGCAGCTCTCTGAATCCGGAATTGGGGCATCCTTATATGTGGATCGCCAAGGATCACTATTATTCTTTGCGCGTCAATTACTATAACTTTCCTTATATTTTTGGCAATCTGTTAGCGGTCGGTCTCTATCGCCGGTATCAGCGAGACGGTCTGAATTTCCTGGACCTGTATGATCACTTCCTGGCGCGAACGGGTAATTCAACTTGTGAGGACATTGCCTTAGGGATCGGCATTGATTTAACTGAAGTTGATTTTTGGCAAGACAGTTTGGAGTTTTATGGTGGTTTAATTGACCAATTCCTGGCCTTAGCTTAATTCCGTTGTAATAATTAACGCTTAGCAGCGAGAAAGCAGGCTATAGCGGGCGGCGACAAAACCTTATTAAGCACTGTCCTGAGATTAGAAAATAGGCATTTGTTATTGCCAGTAGGGGATTTTGTTGATAGACTAAAAAAGTATATCCTGAAAATATTAGTATTTGTTCGGGTGATATGGGGGGGTAATATATGTTATCGAAGCGGATCAGCAAGACAATTTTTGTTTTAGGAATAATTCTACTGCTCGCTGTTTTGCTCTCCAAATTTACCACGATTGATGATAAGACGACAAGAATGTTTCTGGCAGTTGGCGGCAAGCATAGTACGTCAATCTATTTAATGATATTGTTGCCACTTTTACTTTTGTTGGGAATAAATATTCTCAATTTTGTTAAGACAGATAAAACTCTCAGGATAATAACCTTAATTATCAATGGGCTGACCATGGTTTGGGGTATAATTTTGTATTATGTGTTAGCCGGCGATGTTACCCTGAAGTCTACTCCCGCCATTTATTTGCTTTTGGCGGGATTAATCTTTTTTGTACTCGCTCTGAAGACAAATCCGGACTTTGAAAACGAATGATAGGGCGCTTCCGTGTTCTTGCCTGTTGAGAGGGGGATTCTATGACAGATTCATCAGCAGTTAATACAGATAATAAGACAGCTGTGCCGCGATTGGCGACATTTGGCGGAACAGTATCGGAGTTCGCGGAACAGACCGTTGACAGTATACAGCACAAAGATCTCAGGTTTAGAATCTATAACGCTTTAACCGCGACTTTCTTTATCTATAGCTGGATCTTGTTTTTTCGAGCGGTGAAATTGATTGATTTAAACAACCTTACTTGGGTTGATTTCCTACTTTTTGTAATCTTCCTTTTAGTTTGCTTAGGTTTTGCTGTCAATTCCAGAAAATACGGACGTTCATTTTCAGGTTATTTAATCTATCCTTATTATGTTTCAATCCTGATGCCTGTCATTGTTTACCTGGTAAGATTTTTACCGGTGCTGGGTAACTCCCTGATTGAGCAAGGATTTGTTGAGGCTTTTAAGACGGCGATTCGCTTTAATAAAGGGCTTTTTTCAAATCTGGGCTTTGTCTTTTATCTTTTTACCGTGGTGGCGATAATACTGGCTGTAGTATCCCTTTATGAACTGCTGGCAATTCGCAGACTGTTCTTCTCTTTGCGTCGTGAACACTACAGGATAGTACGTATTTTAGATGAGTCTTTGGTACTTAAGATCGTACGCGTAATGGGACTTATAAATCTCCTCTATGTCGCGATCATGATAGTGTTTTTTTATTACAAAGCTTTTACGACCGTTAATTATAACCACTGGATTACAGGCATTATGACGGTTGTCTTCGCCTTTGTTTTTATCAATATGTTGAGCAATGTTTATGTCATGCTCAAATACGAAACCTATAACGCTCGTACAGGCCCTTTCCTTTTCATCTATGGTCTTTGTATACTCTTGATGATCTTTACCCGGATCGAAGGGCTTCCGATAACTCGCTCTGTCGCCGGTACCTTGTTGTCAGTCAATGCCTTGGGAATTATCTATTTCTTATTCCTGAGTCTGGGTATCTTAATTTCATTAATCGGCTCTTACTTCACGAAAGCCTGACAATAAATTAAGTCAAATTGTTACGAAACAGGATTTCCCGGGTAGGAAGTCCTGTTTTTTTATTCATGTGATAAAATATCACTCATGGATTCACAGATTCAGATTAGAGGTGCCAGAGAGCATAATCTGCGGAATATCGATGTCGATATTCCCAGAAACAAACTAGTTGTCCTAACCGGGATTTCCGGTTCCGGCAAGTCTTCGCTTGCCTTTGACACAATTTATGCCGAAGGACAACGCCGCTATGTCGAATCACTTTCTTCCTATGCCAGGCAGTTTCTGGGGCAGATGGAGAAACCTGCTGTCGATCAGATTGACGGTTTGTCGCCGGCTATAGCCATTGACCAGAAAACAACCAGCAAAAACCCACGTTCAACCGTAGGAACAGTGACGGAAATTTATGATTATCTACGCCTGCTGTACGCTCGGGTAGGAACAATGCACTGTCCTGTTTGTGGCCGAGTGATTCAGAGACAATCTATCGATCAGATAATCGGTCGCCTAAGTGAATGGCCGGAGAGGACCCGAATGATAATAATGGCTCCGGTAGTGCGTGGGCGCAAAGGTGAATTTACCAATCTGTTCAAAAAGTACTGGCAAGAGGGCTTTGTTCGTGTCCGTGTCGATGGAGAATTCCGGGAGCTGGAAGAAGATATACAACTGGAGCTACACAAGAAACACGATATTGAAATCGTGGTTGACCGCCTGCTGATGAGACCCGATATCACCAGCCGGCTGGCGGGCTCGATCGAAACAGCCTTAGGTCTGACGGAAGGCCTGGTCTTAGTTCATTATCAATTACCGCGATTAGACAATGATGAGGACCGTGAACGTGAAGGGGAAGTGATGTTCTCCGCGCGTTTTAGCTGTCCCGACTGCGATATTGATATTGATGAGATTTCGCCGCGTTCTTTCAGTTTTAATAATCCCTTTGGAGCCTGTCCGACCTGCTTTGGTATCGGAGAGCTGCGTGAAGTTAATCCTGATCTGATCGTCGCAGATGAAAAATTATCCTTAAACGAAGGCGCTATAATGGTAGCCGGCTGGCGAATCCATGAAAAGAACAGTTGGGGTAGAGCTTTCATAGAAGCTCTGGCTAAAAAATACGACTTTTCCCTGGACACCCCTTTTCAAGATTTGCCCACGAAAATAAAGGATATAATCCTCTTTGGCGATAATGAAAAACTGACCGTCGATACCCGTAAAACACGTTATCCCCGCAACAAACCCCATGTCACGAAATGGCAGGGCATAGTGACTTCAGTGACCAAGAGATGGCAGGAAACATCTTCCGATGAGATGAAGGCCTATTATGAGGACTATCTTTCAATTACCACCTGCCCGGTCTGTCAAGGAGCGAGGCTGAAAAAAGAAAGTCTGGCAGTAACTTGCGGCGGCCTCAATATCTACGAATTGACCATGTTGCCGATCGGTCAGACCCTTACCTTCCTGGAAAATATTTCCTGGGCTCCGGGTCAGATTTTAATAGCGGAGACTATTATGAGGGAGTTAGAAGCCCGGCTCCGTTTCCTGGTTGAAGTCGGTCTTCATTATCTGACTTTGGCTCGCGCCGCGGCCACCTTATCCGGCGGCGAGGCCCAAAGAATCAGACTAGCGACGCAAATTGGCTCCGGCTTAATGGGAGTTCTATATATCTTAGATGAGCCGAGCATCGGCTTACATCAAAGAGATAACAACAGACTGTTATCCACCTTGAAAACTCTTCGCGATTTAGGCAATACCGTTATTGTAGTAGAACATGATGAAGAAACGATTTGGGAAGCGGATCATGTGATAGATATTGGTCCCGGAGCGGGCGAGCTGGGTGGCAAAATTGTAGCGACAGGGAGACCCGATGATATAGCGAATTTCCCGGACTCATTAACCGGGCAATACATGTCCGGTCGTAGAATGATACCGATTCCCGCCAAGAGACGTGAACCCAATACCAACTGGCTTTATATTAAAGGCGCCCATGAAAACAACCTAAAGAATCTTGACGTCAAGATCCCCTTAGGCTTATTTACCTGTGTAACGGGAGTTTCCGGATCCGGAAAAAGCTCTTTGGTTCTGAATGTGATCTTGAATGTATTAGCGCATAAATTGAACAGAGCGCGCAAGACTCAGGTCAAGGTAGAGGAGATCCTGGGGCTGGAACATTTGGATAAAGTAATAGCGATAGATCAGTCACCGATTGGCAGAACGCCACGTTCTAACCCCGCTACTTATACAGGTGTCTTCGATTATATAAGGGAGCTCTTCTCACAGACTAGAGAAGCCAGAGCCAGGGGCTACAAACCCGGTCGTTTCAGCTTTAATGTCAAGGGGGGGCGTTGTGAGGCCTGCTATGGCGATGGCGTCAACAAAATTGAAATGCACTTCCTGCCTGACGTCTATGTGAAATGTGATGTCTGTCAAGGTAGAAGATACAATAGAGAGACTTTAGAAGTTAAATACGGAGGCAAAACGATTGCCGATATTCTAGACATGACAGTTGAAGAAGCGCTTAGATTCTTCGCGGCGATTCCCAGAATCGCTAACAAGCTTAAAACACTATTTGACGTAGGTTTGGGATATATACGTCTCGGACAATCCTCAACAGAACTTTCCGGCGGTGAAGCCCAAAGGGTGAAGCTGGCTTCAGAACTGTCCAGGCGTAGCAGCGGTCGCACCTTTTATATTCTTGACGAACCAACCACCGGTCTGCACGCGGCCGATGTGCACAGACTGACTCAAATTTTGCAACGCTTAGTGGCCGGTGGCAACACTGTAGTAGTGATAGAGCATAATCTCGATGTTATCAAGACGGCGGACTGGATTATTGATCTGGGTCCGGAAGGTGGAGATGGCGGAGGCGAGATTGTAGTTACCGGAACGCCGGAGGATGTGGCATTGTACCGTGATTCATATACAGGGCAATATTTGGCTCAGATACTGGTTAGAGAAATTCCGCCGGATGTTCTGACCGAACCGAAAGTAATAAGCGCGAACGGTAACTAGTGAGCCGGCATTTTAATTCTAATGTTAAATAATAATTAATTGCTGAGGGGCCAATTTCCCTAAATGCTTAAATAAGATATATACTAATAAGATAGCAAGTAGAAGGTGGGCGAACATGGCAAAATGTTCAATATGTAAAATAAATGAAGCGGTTATCTTTACATCTCGCTTTAACGGAACAGATAGAATTGACGAAGGCCTCTGTTTAAAATGCGCCTGGGATACCAATCTGGGTGGCATGGAGGATCTTTTTGCTAAGGCGGGAGTCAATGAGTCCAATATAGATGAACTCACGGAGCGGATGAACCAGGTGATGGGGCAGATGTCAGGTCAAAATACGGAGGATCTGTTCCGCATGCTACTGGGAAACGCGGAATTTCCCGGCGACTTGGGAATCATAAGTGACAGTAACGACGAGGACGATGACCCGGACTCCAAGGACAATAAGGACGACAAGCCTACCGGCCTTATGACCGCTAATGTTGGAGGGGACAGCAGTGATCTCTTTGAGGTCAGACGCGATGTCGAAGACAAGACACGTGAAAGAAGGAGCCGAAATCGCAGACGCAAATTCCTGGACCAGTTCGGCACCAATCTTACTGATCTGGCGAAGGCTGGAGAAATGGACCGGCTAGTTGGTCGGGAGAGAGAGATTAACCGAGTTATCCAGATTCTCAACCGACGGCAGAAGAACAATCCGGCCTTGATCGGAGAACCGGGAGTAGGTAAGTCCGCCGTTGCCGAAGGCCTGGCGGTCAGAATCGCCACAGGTCAGGTACCGGTAAAGCTATTGGAAGAAGAAGTATATTTATTGGACATGACGGCCATGGTTGCCGGCACACAGTTCAGAGGTCAGTTTGAGAGCAGAATGAAGGGTGTGGTTGATGATGCCAGGAGATCAGGTAATATCATTCTGGTCATAGACGAACTACACAATATCATGGGGGCCGGCGACGCTGAAGGAGCCATGAATGCCGCCAATATATTGAAACCGGCTCTAGCCAGAGGCGAGATTAGAGTTATCGGCTCAACTACTTTGGACGAATATCGTCGCTTTATTGAGAAGGATTCAGCTCTGGAGCGTAGATTCCAAAGGGTCATTATAGATGAGCCCTCGCAAGAGGAAACTCTTGAGATTCTGCGCGGAATAAAAGACTATTATGAGCAGCATCATAATGTTTATTATCCTGACAGCGTCTTGGAGACCGCCGTCAGGCTTTCATCACGCTATATTACGGAACGCTATCTACCGGACAAGGCGATAGATCTTTTAGACGAGGCCGGTTCCGAGGTAAACCTCAGAAACAGCAAACTGGTCGAAATACATGACCTGAAGAAAAAGCGCGAGCAACTGCAACAAGCACAAGATGCTCTGGACAAAAAACTTGCTGAGACTTTGGCTGAAGAGGATAGAGTAG
>DUNL01000096.1 GCA_012839385.1 Clostridiaceae bacterium | reverse complement strand
GATTGTCATGTCAATAATTAATCCATATGTCAATCAGTATGCATCATTTACGTCATAAAAAGCAAGAAAAAAATCCTCTCCCCCCGTCATTGGGAGTGAGAGGCGACACCATACCACAAAATACCGAATGACCAAATATTATTTATTAATGTGACAGTACCGCAACCGGGATAACCGTTTGTATTGCAAAAAACTAGGCATCAGGTTAAGCGGACCGCCGCTTGTACGCCCACCCCGGGATGGCCGGCCAAATAGAGAACTTGAAAAAAAAGACATGAGAGAGCGCAATGAGATCGAAGGTGGTTTTGGGGTAGGGAAACGAAGATACGGTTTTCAACTACCTGAATATGTCAGCACAAGCGATCGACTCAATATTGTTGATTATTTATTTGAATTCAGTAGTTCGGTAATTAGTTGTTTTATTTCTTCATCGCTTTTTGCAACGTGCGAATAGATTGCTGTAGGCAATGCTATAAATTTAAGTTGATCTCCTATCTCATAAGAAAGAAAGGGACGCAAGGAAACAAACTTTGGTGGCTGTTGAGCATTAGTAAATTCAAAAAGAAATGTTTTGGTTTCGTCTGGAGACAAAAAAGGCTTATCATCTGAGCGCGTTTGCATGTTGAAATCTTTAAAAGTTTTTAGCACAGTTTCGTGTGAATTGTATTCTAATTGATAATCCAATTTTTTTATAACTACCTCGTTATTTGAATCGTTTATTAATTCTGCTAAATACCAATCAAATATACCACTTGACAGAGTCGTTTTACCTAAACTAAGTTCCTTGGGTTTATCTCCTTCCCGAACCTCAATTACCCAGCGACCTATAGGGGATGTTACTTTCTGTTGTTTGGATTCTACAATTTGTAATTGGTTGATAACATACTTTCCCGCACTCAATTTCGGCAAATTCAATCCCAAAGTATATAGTGTATATTGTTTGCCTTTTGTGCCTGGTGAAATGTTTGAAGATTCTGCCACTATTTCACCTTGATCAGATAGCAGAACATAACTTTCAGTAGATTGTAAGGGAGGTACTTTAGATTTTGAACGGACATGCACTAATGACAATTGAATATAAGGATCTTCATCAGTAAAATATCCATGATAAGAATCCCACTGCATAAAGTAAAGACCATCAGGTGGCCAATTGCTTTTGTCTTTCCAGGTTTGACTTACTCCGCAACCAACCAATAAGATGGTGAATATAACTAGGATAATACAAAATATGAACCTTCGCAATTAATACAACTCCTTTTTTCTTAAGAAGGCTCGGTTTTCTACTATTGAAAAAACCGAGCCTATAATATGATATTTTGTTTTTACGTATTCTTAAGAAGGTTTATCATGTTTGCCAAGAATAGAAATGAGGTTTAAACCACTGTTGTGCCCAGCCATCCCCAAATGTATATGTTGGTGGGTTATATAACCACATGGTATGACAGTAGTATTCTTGGACATGGTACCAGTCTTGGTACCCAATATGAACAGTTTTATAAGGGTTAACAGTGGCAGAATATGTCCAGGACTTGGTAGCTGACCACTGTACATTATACCCTACACCACTACTTACGGTGTTTGCGCTAAAACCAATGTTGGTATTCCAACCATTACTAACTGTTTTCGTAATGGAAAAAGACAATGTATCTGAACTGCCTTTCCCATTGTAGCCACTTGCAACTTCTCCTCTATCTAGGTAACCGTCATATCTATTGTAAATACCGTCAAAATAGTGTATGTGTGGATAACCAATATGTTGAGGTGAAATACCAAAATCAGTTATAGATTTTTTATCGATTTGTGTTCTTTCATTGGGTGTTAGCTTTCCCCCGGGTTCATCCAGGATACCATTATCCGGGGCAACTCCTTCTAAAGGTTTTGAATCAAAAATATTTCCGTTATCAACATGAGCAAAGGCTATTCCATTAAAGCAGAACAACACTAAAAAGGTTAATAATAGACTAACAACGCTAAAACGTTTCATAAAAACCTCCATTCCGCTGCTACGCTGGCGGCACAAATAGTAATGAAAAATAGTGTGCATCTTTCACCATTTGGTTATTATTAGTTTAAGGAGAAGATACACTACAAAGCACGGTGAGGTGAGTCGTAGATTATTTCTCAGTTCAAAACAGTATAAAAACCAGTGTAAGAATCATCTTTCAAGCACAAATAAGTGGTTCTATTAGACCGCACGCTAATACGCTAATCATTGTTTTAGCTCTTAGTCGAATGTGTGATGATTCAGTCAATGTCTTCCTCCTCATCTACTAAAGGATGTTTTGCCATGAAAGTTGTTTATCCTATCTGTTGTGGCATCGATGTGCATAAGACTTTTCTCGTTGCCACACTCATTACTTCGCAGGGAATTATCCCCCACTATTCCCAAAAGAGATTTTCCACCTTAAGTGCACCCTTTTTTACTCTGGGCTACGTTATTTTTCACGCTATAACCTCCTTTTTATGTTATTGGGTACTATATTCATCCCTCCTTAGTGATTCTTCTCTTTACATAATCCAAGTATTAAACTGTTCGTGTGCTTGATTAAGTAATGTATTTGTAAAGGTAAATATAATGCTCCCCTTGTCAAGAACACGGATTTGAAAATCTAAGTTATCTCCTTTCCG
>DUNL01000059.1 GCA_012839385.1 Clostridiaceae bacterium | reverse complement strand
GTTCAGCATCAATAACTAACAATATAGGTAAACCTAAATGCTCTGTAATATGTGCGGGCAACTTGAAACTATGATCAAAGAACTCTTTAACGTAGCCAAGTGATATGGACAGTAACAGTGCTGTCAGAATACCCAGAGGAATCATGACTTTTGGTTTTGGAAATGCAGCTTCTGTAGGCTCGTAAGGCTCACTCAGTATCCGGGCATTAGAAAGAGCTTCGTCAATCATATTGGCCCCCAAGCTTTCTTCATAGCGTTGGGTATAGGCAAAGAATGCTTTATGTAAAGCTTCAATTTCTGTATCAAGTTGTCTAAGTTGACTTTCTATTTTCTGTAATATTTTGACCCGATCTTTATATTCATTAATTCGAGCAGTTTTTTGTTCGATCGTTGACTTAATAATATCAATCTCTTTCTCGCGCTCAGTTATTCTATTTGCAACAATTTTCAAAAACTGACGATGTGTAATGCTAAGCTCTTTACGCTGTTCTTGAATGGGTAGACTGGTGTTTGTATAGGCCAAAGATGAAACATTAAATCGGCTCATTTGTTGCGTTAATTTATCGCCAATATCCTTAATTTCTCTGTCTTCGTAGGCAGTGCTACCTATGACCTGTTTAAATGTAAAGGGGAAGGTGTAGTCAGTGCTTGCCAGTTTTTGTGCTTGTTCTAGATTGTGCTTTAAATACTCTAGCCAGCTTTTATTTTCTAATAATTGGTCATGGTACGTATTTAAAGACTGTTCTTCAGTGTTTATTGCGTTCAGTCTAAATGTAATTTCTTCTTTTGGGTCAGATGCATCAGCACTTATTAAGATATTGAGCCTGTTATTCGCTAAATCATCTATTTTGTTTTTGTAGTGCAGTTTCTTTTGCTCATAAAATATTTCAGGTAACTCGTTGGATTGTAAGTCTTGTCTGTTCTTTAAGTAGTTTTTCAGCAGACGCTGAACAAATATAGTTCCTTGCTGTGGATTTTCAGTAGAAAAGTTCACCAAAATTATATTTGAGCCAGGTAAAGTGTCGACACTTAAATCCTCTAAAGTTTGTCCCAAGAGTGCATCGAGTGCTGTGTCGCGAATTGTGTCGACTTCTAAGCCGAAAAATTCTTTTATTGGATTTATTATTTTAAGCTTGAATGGTGCTATTAAATAATTTTGAATCGGGTTGGTTATTATTTTGGTGAATAATGAATTTGTTTTTTCAAATTCTCCTTCGTTTATTAGCTCTATTAGTGTTTGTCGGCTTAGACTGGCTGAGCGTAGAATATTGCTTTCTGTTTCCATGTCAGCGATGGTTGTTGGTATGAATTTATCTGTATCAGCAGCCAAAGAGCTGGTTGAGTCTGTTTGTGATAATTTTTTTGATTGAACGATAACTTCTGCAGTGACTTCGAAGCTTTGTTTCATTGCTAAGGTCATCAGCAATGTTAAGGCTACAAAGAGTAAGAAAAATCTTTTAATAAGTTTTCGGTTTGAGAAAAATACACGCATAAATTCATGTAGATAGTTTTCCATTCTCTTATTCTCTTCTAAAGTATGCTTATTCATTATTAGTTGTCTTGTTATCTACACGGTATGAGAAACTGAAACCAACATTTGAAAAGCGGATCACGTCAGCGATTTGTTGACTAATCTCAGCCGCTTTTGATAGTCGAGTCTGTGGGATATATAGCAGGTCGTCGGGTTGTAGGTATGCAAGTTGTAAAGCGTTACTTGCAATAGCATTTTTTATGTCATAGGTATAAGCGATGGCTTCATTACCTTTTCTGCGCATAATAATTGCTGAATCTAAGCGTGCGGTGTGCTTACTACCTCTTGCCAATGAAATAGCTTCTAGTACTGAAATAGGCCGAGTAATTGGGAAAGCTCCAGGCTGTTCAACTTCACCAAGAATATAAATTTGGTTGGGAGCTGTTGATTTGAGTAGCACATCAGCTCTAATTTCTCCGAATTCTTGTGCGTACTTCTTATTTAACTCATCACGAACTTCATCGATGGTTAAACCTTGTAATGATAATGAACCTATCAAGGGGAAGCTGGCACGGCCATCGGCACCGACCAAAATATCACGACTCATACCAGAGCTTGATTGGGTTAGGCTTGCGCGTAAGTTTTCAATCTGTGCGTTGGGGCGAGGAATGGAGAGTACAATTTCAGGGTTTTTAATAATTGATCTATACTGCGCAACAACTTTTTTATGTGCTTCTTCAGTGGTCAGACCAGCAATATTAATGCGACCCACATATGGCATCTCAATGCTGCCATCAGGCATCACAAGACGGGAGCTGGTTAACTCACTAGCGGTAAGAAATGATAAATCAATCTGGTCCCCGGCTTGAATTTTATAAACCGAATTTGAAAAAGAACTGACGTGCAGAATTATTTCTAATATATCTGCAGGCCTAATTATTTGTTTTATCGGTAGAACTTCTACTCTTTGCTCATGCTCAGGTTCAGCCGTTAAAATACTGATAGGCATGTATTTTTCTTCTTTACTAGCACAGCCAGTAAGTAAAGATAGTGTCATTAAAGTTATTATTGCATGAGTTTTCATTTTTAGACCCTATTATAATTTGTTGTAAATCCAACTTGGGGTGTAATATTTTCTATCGTTGAATACGCATCCAATAATATCCGCGCCAGCTTGTTTAAGTCTCTTTTGTGCAGCTTGTGCAACTTCCCAACGTGTCTCTTCAGCCTGTACGACCAAAATCACGCCATCTACTTTTGACGCTAGATCAATGGCATTTACGTTGCCGTATATAGCATCACCGTCTAATATTATGAATCTAAATTTACTGGATAAGGTTTTTAATATTTTGTTGATATCTTTGTTAATTGTTTCTTGGATTTTTCTGCTGTTACGACCACAGGGCATCAGATAGAAATTATTAAACTTATATAAGTAATCAACTATATTGATAGTTTCTTGATTGGTTTCGATGTCGGTTAGACCTAGCGCTGTTTCTTTACCTAGCATAGTTGTTAGATTGTCTTTACTTATACTTGTGTCAATAATCAGTACAGAGCCTGCGGCTATTTTAGATAGCTCCTCAGCCAGGCTTAGACTGCTTGAGGTGACGCCTGAGCCTGCATTTGCCGCTGTCATCAGGAAGGTTTTTTTCGCTGAATCTTGAATAATGCTAGATAAATTGATTTCGCTTGGTTTTTTTATTTTAATAATTGAATCTGAATTGTTTTTCATTTAGCTTGCTCCGTGCCCAGTAAGAACACTAAAAGGTGTCTTTATAAGTATTTTTAAGTCTTGTATTGGGCTTTGGCTCGAGATATAGAGCAAGTCAAGCTCAACTCTCTGATCAAAATCTATATCGCTGCGCCCTGATATTTGCCATAAACCTGTAATTCCAGGGTAGATGCTCAATCGGCTGAGGTGGTCTAAATTATATTTTTGCGCATGAAATGAAGTGGGCCTCGGGCCGACTAGACGCATATCGCCTTTAATAACATTTATTAAATTAGGCAATTCATCTAGGCTGCTGCGTCTTAAAAAATGGCCGATTTTGGTTACACGTGGATCTTTATCGATTTTGAAGTCAATGGAGTCTGCGCCATGTTTGTTTAAGTGCCGCAGTGATTCTTTTAGCGCTTCAGCATTTTTCACCATGGTTCTAAATTTATACATGCCAAAGCGCCGACCTTTATAGCCGGTTCTTTGTTGAATAAAAAATACAGGACCTTCGCTGGTGGTCTTTATTAGAATAATAAGAGTAATAAATACCGGGCTGATCATAATAAGAATGATGCTGGATAATGCAGCTGCAAAAAAACGCTTGGTCTTTGATATGGACCAAGGTGTGCCGCCTTGCTTTCCTGTGATCCAGCCTTTGCTATGGGTGAGTGTTGCATTTGCTATTTTCATTCTTAGTTCATGATTGCGACGATCCCCATCAATGTTTAAATCTTTTTTACCTTCTAATTCTGGCATGATTTCATAATGCATATCTTATACTCGCTTAGATGTAATAGTGCTTATACCAGTCGGTGTATGCTTTTAGGCCCTGCGCAATCGATACAGTAGGTTTAAACTGAATAAGATCTTCAAGTTGATGTGTATCTGCACTTGTTGCAAGTACATCTCCAGGTTGTAAAGGTAAAAGTTCTAATTGAGCTTTTTTCCCCATAAAACCTTCAATTAAGGCAACGTAATCAAGCAGCTCGACGGGATGACTGCCGCCAATATTAAGAATGCGCCATGGTGCTTTACTGCTTGAGGG
>DUNL01000011.1 GCA_012839385.1 Clostridiaceae bacterium | reverse complement strand
TTCGCAGAAAAGTTTTCGCCTTTTCGTTATCATCTTCCAAGTCACCTTCATCCTCGTCATCAAAATCATGTCTAAATACAGTGCTCTGCAAAGTTATCGAAGATAGATTTTCCGCTACAAGCAGTGAACTCTGAGACTCTTTTTTGAAATCCCCAAGGGTAATCCATAACGCCCTCAGAAAAACCTCCGGGGGCAAACCATATATTTTTTTTACCCCGCGACTCCTGCGTTTTTCTTCATCTCCATTTTCGGGTTTTTTAGATTTGAAACTAAGTATTTTGTCGTGTATATAGACAAAATCAGCACTCAGCAACTGTTTGCGTGCCGCCTCTGATCTGTTTTCAATATAATCCTTTAGGGCATCGAGCAGCTGTTTTTGAGAGTCAAAAGATCCCAATGTGTCACTCTCACGCTGCTCATCTCCATACTTGGCCTCAAACTTTTCAATTCTATCTATTGTTTTCTTCCTATCAGAGGGACTAAAAAACCTACTATAATTATAAAAGTTCTGTGCAGGTTTAATGTAGCTAGAAAAAGACTTCCTCGATCTATAGCGTCCAACCAGTCCATTCATACACGGTAATTTAAAAGGCGATAAATTACTGAGGATAAGATGGCGCGCGTCACTACATGTCATGACATCTGAAAAATCCAACCTTTCCAAATAGCAGCTAACTCCCAACATATCTGTCAAAGCATTGTGGTAAATGTCTTTGAATATCTCAGCTATCTGTTTAATATCTTCTTCACTGCCATCAGGGTTAACATAATCTTTCAAACAAGCAGTCACCCAGTTGGAGAATGACTTCTTGAGACACAATTCCCAAACCGTCTCCTGGTTTAGATGGAAAAAATCTCTTAAACTTGCACGATCATTAATATGATCGTAACCGGCTAACAAAATTACAAGACAATCACAATCTGGACCTTTCACAGTGTTTCGCAAACTTGTCAGGTTATCATCCTCGTTATACCAACCTTCTTCGCAAACCCTTTCGAAATTTGCTTGGTCGGCAGATGTACCGTTTTCCCATTCTTTACCCAAGCGATAGGCTATCTTATACTCCCAATCAACCCGGCGATCTGTTATTCTACTGAACTGTTCATCAAGCTCACAGCCTATTTTTAAAAGGAGATCAGATGGATAAGAAGGCAATACAAACCTCAGCATGCCGGAATGGCGATTAGTTTCTCCCAGTACGTATTTAACTATCGTATCAGCCATATATTTCATTATGCTTACCTCTGTTCCATTATATTTTATCCAAAAGTATTCCTCACAATAGAACACGCATCAGAAAGCTCATTTAAAAAACCACCTGCCCGAAGCATCTCAGCCAACCATGAACCATCTTGTGGCTGCATAGAGCTGTTAGCAGGTAAATTGCTCCAGAGCACAGCATCTGTAAGCTCTTCCCCTTCAACAGCTATACCATAATGGTGATAAAGTCGCTTTTGAAATTCATCATAAGGACAGCGCTCTCCGGGTTTCAAAAGAACCAGCACCATATAGCGTAAGACTTTATCAGTCATAATAAATCTAGCTCCTGGACCCGTCCGGGGTGCTATTATCCCCAGTTTCTTGCCCATTTATCGTGAGGCAGATGACAGATATGGTCATAAGTTATTGCTTTCTTTGGGCAAGAAACTGGGGATAATAGCACCCCGGACGGGTCCAGGAGCTAGATTTATTATGACTGATAAAGTCTTACGCTATATGGTGCAGCGCTCTCCGGGTTTCAAAAGA
>DUNL01000283.1 GCA_012839385.1 Clostridiaceae bacterium | reverse complement strand
CTTAATGGTTCTGACTCTATTGTTCAAGAGTTTGATGTAGTTATCCACAGATACTCTCCTATTTCTGCTGAAGCACTTGATATTCTTATACCCAAAGTTCCTCTTTATTGCGACTGTTCATCTGTTCCTTTGTCTGTCTTTGATGTTGAAAGCACTACCAATAACAAGCGTAACAGAGCTCAAGTAGCACCCCACTATGTTTGGAGTCAACCTTACCTACATGCTGGTAAAGACGTAGGAGCTTTTGAGCTTGGTGAAAATCCTTCTCTTAGGCAGATGAGTTCTTTCAACAATATGATGAGCCAAGGTGAATCCTTGTCTCTCTTTGCAGCGTTTAAGGATGGTGTAAGCACGAGTGGCTTCGTTACCCATAATCCTTTTACTGCTATTGAGAGTAATCTTGAAGACGAATCCGGCTTAGTAATAACTGAGAATAGTCCTGTTGTTTATTTGTTCTCCGGCAAAGACATTGAGTATCACAGAGAAAACTATGCAGGGCTTGACGGTGGATACTTGTACTATGAAGACGTTGACTACTTTGAAATAAAAATACCCTCAAGGTCAAACCTTGTTATTCGCTATAGGGCTATCCCTATTACTTCATTAGTTAAGACCTCACAGGCTGTGTCAGGTGAAAAGTTTAATCATAGAGTTAGTGGGCATCAAGCTATTGCCCTTACCCCTATTGCGGTAGGCACAGTTGGTCAAGAAGATGATGGTGTCTATAGTCAGGGCACTATCAAGCACACTGAAGACTTGGACTATACTGTTTATACTTATAACACTGTGTTGGAGTATCCTCTCAGAACAACCTCCTTTGAAAAACAGCTGAATGGCAGCTATCATGCAATAGAGTCTTATGTAAACCTTTCACACATGCCCCCTCACGAAATAGATAAAGACAACGTTAGCTCGCTATATGTTGCAACCATGCAGCAGCAGATAGGTCAAGCTAATGACTTTAGGCATGAAGCAGTGTTTGGTATCAGAAGAATTAAAGACAAGTCTGTAAACTATCCTATCAACCACTCTCCTGTCTTAAGAACAGAGAGAACCTATTGCGGCACTCCCGAAGAGTTTTCTGAAACATTTAGGGTGGAGTGGGTAAAGAAGATTACTGATACCCCTGCTACCATTGAATACCTTGTTAAGATACTGATACTTCAAGAGAAAAACTTTGTTTACCCTGAAGACTATGAGTATAGTCCGGACTGCGGATACACTTTAATACTTGTTTCAGGCAAGACAATAGACTCTATGACTGCAGGCTACTCTGCTACTCCTACGCTTGGCGACAGACTTCTTGTAGATACTTTCATAGTAAAAGAGTCAGGACTTGTCTCATGTTGTGAACTTAATAAGCTTAATGTCTCTGACAGCAGGAAAGAGGCAACCTTCTCTACTGAGGGAGGCTTTGGGTCTATTGAGATACTTGATAGCTCTGAGCGAAACAATACTCTGCCCGCACATTCTTTTTCATCTTTAGTAAATACTTTTACCGGAACAGATAATTACATAGGCAAAGCAGAGACTTTTGATTCTATGTTCTGGGATGGTAAGCCACACATTACATTCACTCCTAACACAGCCTCGGAAGGACACGGGGAGGCTAAACTCTCTACAATGTCTCATTACCTTGATAAGACAAGCTTCCCCATCCTTCTGCCTACAATGGCTATGTGGAGTCCACTCAGGCGTGTTAGAGACATAACTGCAAGAGGTTGGTGGACTACTACTGGCATGACTCCCAATAACAGCATGAGTATTATCCCTAACTATAATGGCAATCTTGATGACTCATCTCCAAGTGTCATGAAAGGCTTGTCTTATACAGGGCAACCTGCTGTAACTAACCAAAGGTTTTCACTATATAGAGAACGTAGAAGCTTGATGCTTACTCATCTAAAACAATCTCCTCTTGATGTCCACTTAGCTGAGGCGGGGCATGTAGCTCCTTACAGTTGGTTCTTAAACTACCTTAGAGCTCCTGCTGAAGGACACTTGCATGCACACGGCATAGACTATCTGAGTATCATAGACAGAGAGAGTTTGCTAATCAGGGGAGGCATTGATGGTTTGTTAGCACGTAATAAGCTTAGCAATACTTTTATGAGTGATAGAGATGACAATGGTAACACTCGTCTCCACTATCAAGCAGGTTGCATTAACTTTTACAATACTCCTGTTATTGGTGAAGGTGGTATCCCTGTCGAGGCTGACTTTGCTATTACTGCTGTTGGTGCAGACTTCACAAGAGAGGGACTCTTGGCTGCACAGAGTGAT
>DUNL01000238.1 GCA_012839385.1 Clostridiaceae bacterium | reverse complement strand
GATTGGAGTGGAACTCAGAGCAACAAGTCGCAAGGCAGAATATGAATATCTTTATAGCTTTGCTAATCGCGGCGCTACTGGGTGGTATTATGATCGGATTGGTATTGTTGGCTCAGAAGTTAGGCGCAAGTCTGACTACGATCGTGCTGATCACAATATTCGGCCACCTTATATTGTTTGCCACCAGTTTAATTCTTCTTTTTACAGTGGGCAGAAAATATTATTTAGATCGGGTTAATTAGGATGAGCCTTATTTATCGATAGTGAAGTATCGGGTTGAGAATATTAAATAATAACAAATCTTAAAAAACGTAGCAGATATGGATGATAGCCTTACTTGCATGGCTGTGGTCTACATGGTAAAATACGGGTTGTCAAAAAACTGCAGGAGGTGAAATAATGGCAAATATTAAATCGTCAATCAAGCGTGCGAAGATTAATAAAGTTAAAGCTATGGTCAACAAGCGTAAGAAAAGCGCGCTGAAAACTCAGATCAAGAAGACGGATCTGGCTATTCAGTCTGCTGCAGAAAATGCTGATGAATTGTTTCGGAAGACTCAAGCTGACCTCGACCGCGCCGCTACAAACGGTCTGATCTCTAAAAACACCGCTGCCAGAAGGAAATCCCGTCTGGCCAAACTGGCGAACAAGGCCGGTGAGGCATAGAGGTCTTGTCTCAATAACTTAGAAAACTAATTGATAAATTTTCTCAATAAATTATTAACGCCGCTTCACAAAGAGGCGGCGTTTTTGTGGTAGAATACCATACTGTGACGTGTGAAGTTACGGAGGATTTATGAAAAGAAGTAAGATTGCTATAACCTTGGGCTTGGTTTTTGGTATAGCCTTGTCAGCAGTAGCTTTTGTGTACGGCTACACCCGCTATATATTAAGTTTGCCAACTTACGATACTGAGGGCCCTATACCGATTGAGACAGGCCTGGATCAACTCCCGGAATTGGAACCAAGTATGAAAGAGGGCATGAAGATTCCGGTTTATAGTAATCCCGAAATACGTCACATTATGTTGATAGGAACGGACAGACGGGATTCTGACTCCTATGGACGCTCGGACAGTATGATTTTGCTCTCCATTAATGAGAAAACAAAAAAGTTTCATCTGACATCGTTTGGTAGAACTATCTGGGTTAGTATTCCCAAGGAGACCGATCCGCGTTACAAACAATACTGGTCCCCGAATTACGCGCTTAACGCCGCGCATACCTGGGGTGGTCCAAGATTATTGCTCAAAACGATACAGAGAAATTTCCGTATTGATGTGCAGGAATATGCCAAAGTTGACTTCAAAAGCTTTGTTAAAGTTATCGATCGTGTGGGGGGCGTCAGCATCAATCTGACCAAGGCTGAGGCCAGTCATCTTAGAGGTCAGGGCTTTAATGTCAGTGCCGGTACTCAGCTCTTGAATGGTGATCTCGCTCTGGCCTATTCTCGCATCCGTAAGATTGACAGTGATTGGAACAGAACAGGTCGGCAACGAGCTGTAATTGAGGCTCTGATTAAGAAAATAAGATCAATGAGCCCAACCTCATTGCCAAGAGTTGTAGAAGATATTATGAAGAATTTGGAGACAAATATCGATAAGGGGCAACTTCAGAGTTATATCCTTAATGTTTTTTCATACCGCAATTATGATATTGATGAGTTGTTAATACCAATCGAAAAATATGACGCTATGGCCAGAACCAAAAGTGGTCAAGAGGTTTATAAGATCAACTGGGTTAATAATATTAACGCTATTCGATCCTTTATCGAAAAATAATGTTTTTGAAGGAGTTATGTGATCATACTAGGGATTGATCCGGGATATGCTATTACCGGTTATGGCCTGGTAGTAAAGGAGAGGGGAGCTATCAGAGCTCTTGATTACGGTATTATATCGACGCCCGCCAAAACTTATTTCCCTTTGCGTTTGCGTTCGATACATGAAGGCTTGGTAGATCTGATAGATACGGTCAAGCCTGATTGTATCGCGATAGAGGAGTTGTTCTTCAGTCGCAATACTACTACGGCGATTGGAACCGCGCAGGCCAGAGGCGTAGCTGTTCTAGCCGCCGCGCAAGCGGGAATTCCGGTCTATGAATATACTCCTTTACAGGTAAAAATGGCTGTTACCGGCTATGGTCGCGCGGAGAAAATTCAAATCCAGGAAATGGTTAAAATTCTTCTCAAATTAAAGAAACGTCCCCAGCCGGATGATGCCGCCGACGCATTAGCTGTGGCGATTTGTCACGCTCACAGTGGTAACAGATTAGAAGCCTTATCAATAGGTGGTTATCAATAATAACAGTTTATGTCTGCCCTAAGCTTTTAAAAGAGCGTCATATAGAGAGCCTCATATTGTGCTAAGGTAATAAATAGTAGAGGTATTTATGTATTCTTACATCAAAGGTGAAGTAACTGCTAAAACTGCGGATTATATAGTTGTGGAGGCATCCGGTATCGGTTATGAACTGCAGATTCATCCGGGAATGGTTAATGCCTTACCTGGAATAGGGGAAAAGGCAAAGATTCCTATTGAGTTGCATGTTCGCGAAGATCAGATGACTTTGTTCGCTTTTCCCGGCGAGGAAGAGAAAAAATTATTTCGCTTGGTACAGACAGTATCCGGTATAGGACCTAAAGTTGCGATTACCATCACGGGGTCTATATCTCCGGGTGCTTTCGCTTTGGCTATTCTCAACGAGGATGTTACCACCTTAACTAAGATAAGAGGCATAGGTAAAAAGGGAGCTCAGCGCATGATACTTGAGTTAAAAGATAAATTGCGCAAACTGGAACTGGATCTGGATTCTGATGAAGAATTGTTATCGCGTCAGGCGGAAGACTCCATGGAGGCACAGGCGATCTCCGCGCTCATGGTTCTCGGTTATCGTAATGAAGAAGCGCTACAAGCCCTAAAAAATAGCGGCTATTCGCGGGAAGATAGTTTAGAAGATATTATTCTCAAAGCTTTGAAGACAATGAAAGCCTAATCTGACACATTTTAGATCTGTTAAGTGGGAGGTAAGCTTGTACGATATTTTTAGCCAGATGGATGAAGACCAGGAAGAGGAGCGTATTTTATCACGTAAGCATCTAACGGAGGACAAGGACGAGTTAAGTATGCGTCCGACAACCCTGGCTGAATACGCAGGTCAGAGCAGGATAAAAGACAATTTGCGTGTATATATTAAAGCTGCCTTAGACAGGGGAGATGCTCTGGATCATGTGCTCCTATACGGACCTCCCGGCCTGGGAAAAACTACTCTCGCCGGTATTATAGCCAATGAGTTAGGGGTGCAAATGCGTGTTACTTCCGGCCCGGCCATTGAGCGTCAAGGCGAGCTGGCGGCGATATTAACGAATCTGGAAGCCCACGATGTTCTCTTCATCGATGAAATACATCGCCTTAACCACAGTGTTGAAGAAATTCTCTATCCGGCCATGGAAGATTATGCCTTGGATATTATGATTGGCAAGGGACCGGCCGCTCGTTCCATCAGACTGGATTTGCCACCTTTCACCTTAATAGGCGCTACTACCAGAGCAGGTCTTTTGACCTCACCCTTAAGAGATAGATTTGGTATGATCCATCGCCTGGAATTGTATTCGGAAGAAGAGATTGTCCAAATTCTCCAACGCAATGCCGCTTTGCTTTCCATAGGTATAGATAAAGATGGTCTGGAGATTTTGTCCGGTCGTTGTCGCGGTACGCCACGTGTCGCTATTCGTCTCTTGCGACGTATGAGAGATTTTGCCCAGGTCAAAGGTACAGGAGTCATTGATCGCGAGATATGCGTTTTAGGACTTAATGCTTTGGAGATTGATGAGAAAGGCTTGGATGCCACGGACAGACGTGTCATGTTGGCGATGGCGGAGATCTATAACGGCGGGCCGGTCGGACTAGATACTCTCGCGGCTACTACCGGCGAGGATCCGGGTACGATTGAAGACGTCTATGAGCCTTATCTGCTACAAATAGGCTTCTTGGCCAAGACCCCACGTGGAAGGGTGTTAACGGATCCCGGCTTTGTTCATTTGGGCCTTGATCCGGTCGCGCGTCAAAAAGAAAGAAATATCTTGAATAATCAGATAGCTCTCCGCGACATTGAGGAGCAAGACAAGACTCGGCCTGACGCTGAGATGTGAGGCGCGGTATGCCTAGCGATCCTGACAAAATAATACTGGTACACACTTGTTGTGGACCCTGCGCTGAGTACCCCACGCGAGAATTACTGACGGCTCAATATCAGCCAACATTGTTATATTACAATCCTAATATCCAACCACAAATAGAATGGCGGCGCCGTTGTGACTCTTTACGTAAACTGGCTGATCTTTTGGAACTTGAGCTAATAGTTGTGGGTTCAGCTGAGACTGAAAAGTGGGAGCTTATGCGCGATAAAGCGGAGCGTTGTCGTTATTGCTACAATACCCGTCTGCGAAAAGCAGCGCGATATGCTCGTGATCATGGTTTTACAATCTTCACCACTACCTTGCTTGTCAGCCCTTACCAAGATCGTGAGCAGATACTCGCTCTCGGTCACAAGCTGGCCTCACAGTATAAATTAGACTTTTTCGCCGCCGATTGGCGTCCGGGTTTCCGCGCCGGTCAACAAATGGCCAAAGATCATGCTTTATATCGCCAGAGATACTGTGGTTGCGTACATTCCCTTTCTGAATCTAAATTTAAAGACAAGATCTTGACAGAACATTTGGCGTTGGAAAATGACACAGTCCCCTTTGACTAGATACTGCCTTAATCACAATTATTTATCGAACGCTAATCGGGTAGTACCGCGCCCGGCCTGGTATCGACTACCCAGGTACGAATGCCCAGGCTTGTAGAGCCTTCGCTACTTAGCGCGGTAGTAGTTGTTTAGGCCTTCGTCAAAATGTCAGGGTCTGGACAGCTCAGTGGGATCCAAAGGCTCAATTATTATTGTGCGGTAATCCTCATAAACGACATGCCCCGGATGCGCTCCACGGGGTTTTTTCACATTACGAACCGGGCAGTAATCAACTTCCACTTTTGCCTGACTACCGGCCTTACGGGAGAACCAGGCGGCGATGCCGGCAGCTTCCTCGATTGTGCGAGACGGAAACTCGCTCTCTCCTTTACTGACAATAACATGAGTGCCGGGCGCGTTTTTGACATGCAACCAGAGATCATTCCTGGCGGCCTGGCGTAAAGTCAATCGATCATTTTGTATATTATTGCGGCCGACGGTAATGATCAGACCATCTGAGGAGAGATAACGACGAGGCGGTAAAGGTTTATCCTCTTTCCGAAAAGACTTTTTGTGTTTTTTCGCTCCGGACTTTGTCATCTGATATGGTCTTTTCTTACCGGGTTTGCCCGGATTAAGGTCTCTTTTGCTGCCGCTAGTTGATTGATTTTTAAAACCGGTTTTCTTACTGGCAGTGGACCAGAGTTGTGATTTGTCCGCGCTTTTCTTCAGCCTGCGATAATGCTTGTACTCATCGGCAAGCGCGTCTAAATCATCTATCTCGCCGGCGTTTTCTACCGCGACCTGCAATGATGTGAGCCAGTCCAGGTCCTGTTTGTCCTTAGCGAGCAGCCTGGAACTTATTCTATATTTACTTTTGGCTTTGTCCGCCAAGCGGAAATAACGTTCCGCGTTAGCGGGACCGGTAGAAAGGTCTTCTTGCAGTAAAATATCAATCTGTTTTTGCTCACTATCGTAATAATTAGTAGCCAACATACTCTTGGCGTTAGGATAATACTGCCGTAGATTGGCCAGAATCAATTCCCCATAAAGTTGATATTTGTCCGCTTTCTGTCCTTCTGACATTTCCTGTCGATGTAATTCCGCTTTACGTGAAGTGGCCTCCAGCTCCTGAGTGATGATTTTTCTCAAATGCTGTCTCTTCTGTTCCAGGCGATTGCTCTCGCGTTGGGCGTTGCTGTACAGAGTCATAGCTTCCGCTACGGAACTGATAGTAACTTTGTGTAAAGGGGTTGGTAGCTCAAGGGCATAAAAATCCAACGGAACAGTATCTTGAGGGGTACTAAAATACAATGTCGGCTGCCAGTGACGGCCGACTACTTTTTCCATTTCAGTTGTCAGAGCCTGGGCAAGTCGCGCTAGTTGGAGATCAGTCAGATCCTTTAGTTGTAATCTGGGATCAAGTCCTGTGCTTTGGACAATAGCGCGGGCGGGGAAGGGTGAGAGACCCAGGATCAGCGCCAGCAAAGCCTTCTCCAGTTTAAGATTATTAAGCCGGGTCGGAAAGAGACCCAGCGTTTCCTTTTGTTCGAGCCAGTCTTCCGGTTTTAGTTTATCTAAAGGGGGCGGTAACTGATAGGGATGCGCCGGTAAGATCTCACGGACTCGGTTAATGCTGTGGTCGACATGAATGACGGCATTATGAATAGTTCCTTTGTCATTAGTCAGAATTAGATTAGTACGGCGCTGAATAAGTTCTGCGATCAGACACTTCTCTACAAGGTCATGGTACTCATCCAATACTTGAAAGCGCAGTATAAAGACTCTTTCATACGGCGGTGTTTCAATACTTTCCAGCGTAGCTCCTTGTAGATATTTGCGTAGCATCATACAGAAAGAAGGAGCCTGCTTAGGATTCGGCTGATTCGGTCTGCCCAGATAAATTGTCGGCAAAGATGGATTGGCACTGATGGTCAGCTGTTCCTGCCGCTGCCCGGTATAAAGTGTCAGCACTACTGTATAGCGGTCCGGCTGCATGATCTTAACCACGCGCGCGCCGGTCAGCTTCTGATCTAGCTCTTCGCACAAGGCTGTTGCTGTAATCCCATCTAAAGCCATCTTTGTTCCTTTTCACCAATTAATCTTCCCGAACCCGAACAGAACATAACAAAGCTTCCTGTTCGGTCGATCTTTTCGTATAATATCATACGACAGGAGAAGTAATATGATGGCAAACAAACAAAAAAACAATCATGGGTATCAGTCATACAGCGACGACCCTCTGATCAAAAGAATTTGGAATGTCGGCATCGGACGCTTCTTTCTGATCCTACTTGCTTTTCTGCTTCTGGTGCTGCTTGATGTAGCAATATCCCTGAACAATGTCAACACTTTCCTCATCATCTTCGGCATAGAAGTTCTGGTCGCTTTTGTAGTCGGCTGGATCTATTTTTTCTTACGGCAGCGGGAGTCTTAATCTAACTCTTATCATTGTAGCGGGCTGGAACTTGCATACCGCGACGGTATCATTCTATTCTCTTCCCTATTGAATGGCCCTTTAATTTGGGCGATATCAGTACTTGACAAAGCTGTTTATTGATAGTAAACTAAAATTAGTTCATTAGCAATGAACAGCATTGGAGGAGGGATATATGGCTGATAAGAATAATCTTTTTAAGAACAACTTTGAATACAACCGCTCCTCGGACAAAGCAAACGATACCCGTGATCTGGTTTTGTTGTACGGAATTTATCTTGTGGTTATCGGACTAATTGTTACGATAGGTTATTGGATTTTTAAAGCATTGTTTTTCTGATCTGGGTGTATATTATTGTTTCATTTTTTAGTTGTAAATGAACAGTATCGGAGGAAGGACATATGACTGATTTGACACTTGGTGTAGTGGAAGCGCGTTTTGCCGATATCATCTGGGAGCATGAGCCGATCGGCTCGCGCCAACTGGCGGAGATCTGTAGTCGGGAATTGGACTGGAAGCGTCCTACCACCTATAATGTTTTGCGCAAATTGACCGAGAAAGGTATTTTCCAAAACCGGGACTGTATTGTAACTTCGTTGCTGTCCCGAGAGGAGTTTTATGGCAAGAAGGGCGAACGCTTCGTGGCGGAAGCCTTTGCAGGATCACTGCCGGCTTTCATAGCCGCCTTTACCCAGCAGAAAGCTCTAACACCGGAAGAAATTGCCGAGATCCGCGCTATGATCGACGCGGCGGAGGACAAGCCGTGACTACTCTGTTTATTAAATTTTTTAACATGAGTATCACTGCCGGCTGGCTGATCCTGGCTGTACTGTCGCTACGGATAATTTTCCGCAAGGCGCCGAAGGCGATCCGGGTAGTCCTTTGGTCCCTGGTCGGCCTGAGACTGGTTCTACCGTTCAGCTTAGAAAGTGTTCTCAGCCTAGTTCCAAGCACACAGACGATCTCCATCAGGCCGGCGTCGGACTTTGCTCCGGCGATCCCCGGCAGTTCGCCGCTAACTTTCTCATCTGAGGGCGTAAGACCTGTTATCAATAGTGGTTTCCACTTTATTAATGACGCGGTCAATCCGGTTATCTCCAAAAGCATGACACCTGAGGCCAGCGTTGATCCGATACAGGTTTTCTTATCCGTTCTGTCTATAGTCTGGCTTACCGTTATGATTGCCTTATTACTCTACGCGGTGTTTACCTACGCGCGTTTGCGCCGCAAAGTCAGTCCGGCGCTCAGATTGAAGGAGAATATCTGGATCTCGGACCATGTCGATACACCCTTTATCCTCGGCTTGATTAGACCACGCATTTTTCTACCGTCCCGGATGCTAGACGCCGAAGTAGAATATGTCATCGCTCATGAACAAGCGCATATCAAGCGTAGAGATCATCTCTGGAAACCTTTGGGTTTCCTCCTACTGACAGTCTACTGATTCAACCCTTTGATCTGGCTAGCCTATTATTTGTTTTGTCGAGATATTGAGCTGGCCTGCGATGAACGAGTTATCCGGGATATGTCTAACGAGGACAAAATCGCCTATTCAGACGCGCTACTGGCCAACAGTGTGTCGAGACGCAGCATTATAGCTTGTCCGCTGGCCTTTGGCGCTGTAAGCGTAAAAGAGCGTGTCCGCTCGATCCTAGATTATAAGAAACCTGCCTTTTGGGTGATTGTCGTTGCGGTTATCGCTTCCAGCGCGCTGGCAGTTTTCTTCCTGACTGACCCCAAGTCTGAACAGGAGACTACCCCTTTAGCGCCTTCGTTAACGGATACAGGAAATACAGAGACAACTTTGACCACGGAGCAGAGCGGCGCGGACAAAGAAAGTCTCGCGACAACTGAGAGGGAAGTGCCGGAACTTAAAGAGGGCGCTATCTACCACGCGGCGCGCAATATTTATCAAAATCCCTTGAGTAGCTTCTATGGTGAGGATAGCGGCTATGAGTATGTAGTGATTAAGGATCATATTATGGTCAGGCGCAAAGATTCTGATCTTGTTGAGAAGATGATACCGATCCGGGACCGGGACTGGCAGAAGTTCCCCTATAGCGAGGCTGAGTGGGAACAACTGCTGATGGGCTTTGAATTTAATCAGCAACTGAATCTAGACTCCTATCAGAGTAAATTGTACCTGCCCCAGAAGTCGGGACAGGATCAAACTATGTCCGATGTGCTCTGCATGGACGGTGAGCTCTGGATCGCCTCCTTTAGTGAGGAGTCTTGGCGCGGCAGATTTATCTGGGATATTTATGCCCTGAAGCAAGTTGGCACTGAGGATATGAGTAAGAGCACTCCAAAGCTGGAGCCGGGACAAAGGTTTTAAGTCGAGAATCTAATTTACGCTGAAAACTCCGAAGCTAATACTTCGGATAACACTTGTATCAGTAGCGACTTGGACTATTCTTTGACAGATACAGCCTTCAATTTCTTGACAGCCGCTACAGATGAAATTGTTGCTAGCTTATCTGTAGAGGGATGGGATTGGCAAGAGTTCCCTTATACAAATGATGAATGGAATCAGATGTTTAAGCGTGCTTCAAGTAATGATCTGGCTATTACGGAATGGCAGCCGAAATTGAGATTAGAGCGGTATCCTCTCAAACTATATTTCCCCTTGTCTGAAGAGTATGAGCTGTTCTGGATGGACTTCAGGCTCTGGCTGGCCCAGATTAAGACTGACGGTCAGAGTCGACATTTCACCAAGATATATTCTCTCTTACCTTTGGAGCTACAGAGGGAGAGAGTTATAACTCCGCCTTATCAGGGAGATCTTGACAAGGATCTGTACCTCTTTGTCATTGACTATTTGACTAACTTTTATTATCAGAAGGATCTGGGTATCAGCGCGGATCTCGGTAGCTACTCTGAAAGTGAAAGCCTGACGGCTTATCTCCGCCATCTGGTTAGACATCAGGAACAGTATATTAGTAGCCATGCTTACCAGAGATACAATTACCAACTTGTCTTGGAAGTTCTTGAAGCTGAGAAGCTTCCGGAAGATAAAACTTATCTGAAATTGGCGGCTTCAGCGCACTATAATGTCATGGGGCTGGACGAGGCAGGTCCGGACTACGATATAGTCCACCTGATTGTGAACAATTCCTCTAAGAGGTTTCAGATTGTTGATCAGTATGTCCAGGACGGCTTATTTGATGTTCTCTTACGTGGTCCCGACTTTGATCTGAAGGTAGATTACCAGTCTAACGGTATGGCGTCTCTCACTGAGGAAACACTACGGCAGAAAGCGGCGCGAGTCGAGGAGCTGCTAAAGACTTCTACAAGCTTTCCCGGATATGAAGCGGAAGAACTAAAAGATAAGGCTGAGCGCGCTGTGATTCAGGCTCTGGAGGATTTCGCGCGCAAACTCTACGAGAACAAGAACCTCCCGGCAGGGCGGACCCACGATCTCGCGCCTTATATCGAAGGCGAGATTCTGACGACCTATCTGTCTGAAAAGATTAGAGTTGGTCAGTACATCAGCGAACGAATGAATAGAAACGCCGGCGGCAAAACTCCGGGACAATCTGATACTAATTCAGATCAGTTCGAAGTGGAAACCAAGCTTTTACATCTCGAGCAGGTAGAAGACGATATTTATCTGTCTCAAGTGCAAGTTAGCGAAAAAATCAGAAATTTGCCAGATGATTGGGTTGAGCGTAGTTCAGTGATTGATCTGCTGGTTTCGATCACAGAAGGCAAGGCGATTGTACTGGATTGCTATTCACGCCGGGATACTTTCGCTCAATTCGACCAATACGTCCGTGGTGAGAATTTGGATCTCAAATTTGAGTATCTGAGGAACAAGAGTATGCCTTATCTCGACAATATGGTGGATATTGTCGCTAAAGCGTCTCAATTGATAGATAGCGTCGCGCAATAATATCATTTGAAACACATATGATCATTAATTCTAAGCGCGCTAATTATTTATCTTTAGTAATTGTTGTTGCTGGTAGTAATGTGACTACTCCTTATCCCATTTATCTCAGCGGAGGAATTACCGGGAGCGCGGTAGGCCGGACAGATGGTAAAATAATCAAAAACGGGGTGAGGAGATTTTTATGTATATTGCTGAAGCAGAGTTGGTCAAGCAGTTCGAGCGGGAACATGAGTTTTTCAAGACCCAGCTGAAGCTGGGCGAAGAAATTCTCTGGCTGACTCAAGAAGAGTGTATCGAGGCCGGGCCAACCATAGAGGAAACTCTGGAGTTGGTCAATCAGGCCATGATTTACCATGGACTGAAAGAGTATGAAATGCCTGCCAAAATCGGCATCCATCCTTTCGACGACGTATTCTTCCATGCCATGCCGGCCTATGTGCCGAAGAACCTGGCCTGCGGTATGAAATGGATCGAATGTTATCCCAGAAATCCGGACGACTATAATCTGCCCCAAACTACCGGTCTTTTAGTGATGAACGATATCATGACCGGTGTTCCGGTCGCCGTGATGGATAGCGCCTGGCTGACTGCTATGCGAACACCGGCTGTAACAGTGTTGGCCGCTGCCGCTCTGCACCCGGATGCGACGACCTTCGGTATGTTCGGCTGTGGAGTACAGGGCACAGAACATGTCCGCTTTGTTGGTAAGACTTTGAAGAAACTGGAGCGCATCTATATCTATGACATCATACCTGAGCGCATGGATGAACTGATAGAGAAGGTCAGAAGCGAAGTAGATGTACCGATCATCAAAGCGGATCCGGAGACTGTAGTTCGCAGTTCCGAGGTTCTTAGTTCAGCTACTATCTGTGTGCCCGACCCAATATCTTTCGGCAAGAAGGAATGGGTTAGCGCGGGGCAGACAATTCTTCCCTGTGATCTCAACACTTTCTGGGATCCGCAAATATCCTTAGAGGCGGACAAATACATTGTTGACAGTATCGATGAGCACAAGTTGTTTGGCGACATGGGTTATTTCCCCGACGGCCTGCCGGAGATCTTCTGCGAAACAGGCGAACTGTTGGCCGGACTGAAGGAAGGCCGTACCAGTCCTGACCAGCTGATTGTCTGTAGTAATATCGGTATCTCCACCAATGATGTATCTATGGGGCATAAGATCCTCTTTAAAGCCTTTGAGCTTGGGCTGGGCAGTAAACTGAAACTATAAACAGAAGCTTGGTATACAATCATTTTTTTAGGTTATGCCCGCAGGGATTGTTGAGGCATAACCTGAAAAAATTAGAGCATATCATTTGGAGTATAAAATACACTCTTGATAAATTTTTATACATATGATATCTTCATTCTCAAATGCGATGATGGAGAACAAGTAGACCTGATCTAGGCTTTCAGAGAAGTGCCGGTTGGTGCGAGGCATCAAGCCGAGGCAGGATCGAATACATCTCCGGAGCAGCTCCCTGAATATAAAAGTAGGGGCAGACGGGTGCGCCCGTAACAGCGTTAGGGTATAAACTGCCAAGCAGGCTTTGGCTAAACCGAATAAGCCTTCCGAAACTAAGTATAAAAAGCAAATGACTTTCGGAAGAACTATTCTTGACAACTAGGCCAAACCAAGCGCTCGCAGTCGTACCTGTCGAGGTCTCCAATGTGAGTTGGAGGCGAAAAGAGGTGGTAACACGTCTCAACGACGTCCTCTTGCGCCAACGCAGGATGGACGTTTTTTATTATCCCTCCCTCGTCCTTCTTGCGGCGGCATCGACAACAACTCTTGTCAACGAAAGCAAAAATAAAAGGACAAGAGATACCGCGAAGGAGGAAAGAGACATGCAAAACATTCGTTTATTCACTGGAGAGATGATGCCCCTGGAACGCCATAAGGTGCGCATCGTACAAAAGCTGGAACTGTTACCTGTAGAAGAGAGATTGCAGAAACTACAGGATGCCAAAAACAACCTCTATCTGCTTAGAAACAAGGATATCTTTCTCGACATGCTAACCGATAGCGGTGTTAACGCTATGAGCGACAACCAGATGGCGGCAATGCTTAACGCTGACGACGCCTATGCGGGTAGCGAAACCTTCTATCAATTGGAAGCAAAGGTCAAAGAGATTTTTGGACTGGATCATTTCCTACCTACTCACCAGGGACGTGCCTGTGAAAAGGTTCTGGCTGACCTACTGGTTAAGCCCGGTCATCTCCTGCCAATGAACTATCACTTTACCACCACCAAAGCTCATATCGTCCGCTGTGGAGGCGAAGTCATCGAACTACTCTGTGAAGGCGGAGAGGAATGTGAAAGCAACAAACCTTTCAAAGGAAATATGAACACCCAAGCCCTACGTGACTTCCTCGCAACAAACGCTGACAAAGTCCCATTTGTACGTATGGAAGCAGGCGCCAATCTGATTGGCGGCCAGCCTTTCTCCCTAGCCAATCTGAAAGAAGCCGCCGCTATCACTAAAGAATTCGACATACCACTTGTACTCGACGCCTCCTTGCTGCAAGACAACCTCTATCACATCAAGAAACGCGAAGCAAGCTGCCAAGACATGAGCGTGCGTGAAATCACCCGCGCCATCGCTGACTGCTGCGATATAATCTATTTCTCCGCTCGTAAATTCGGCTTCGCTAAAGGCGGCGGCATAGCTATGAGAGAAAGCCCTCAAGTCAACAGACTAAAAGAATTAATTGTACTTAACGAAGGCTTCTTGACCTACGGCGGCATGTCTGTCCGAGAAATGGCGGCGATCACAATCGGCCTTGAGGAAACAATGGATATGTCAGTTATCTCCCAAGGACCCGAGTTCATAGCCTATATGGTAGGCGAGCTGAAAAAGCGCGGTGTACCTGTAGTCACTCCAGCCGGCGGCCTAGGCTGCCACCTCAACGCCATGAAGTTCGTCCCCAATATACCTGGAGAAGAATATCCCGCGGGAGCCCTAGCCTCCGCGCTCTACATCGCGGGAGGAATCCGCGGTATGGAGCGCGGCACCATGAGCGAAACCAGGAAGCCGGACGGCAGTGAAAACATAGCGCCTATGGAGCTCCTCCGCCTGGCAATACCACGTCGTGTCTTCACCCTCAGCCAGATTAAATACGCTATCGATCGAGTCCACTGGCTCTGGGAAAACCGTTCTTTGATTGAAGGTATTCGCTTTAGCAAAGAACCGCAGATCCTCCGCTTCTTTATTGGCGAACTGGAACCAGTCTCTGATTGGCAAGAAAAACTCGCCAAACGTTTCCGCCAAGACTTTGGCGACTCACTATAAGGACGACAATATCATCACGATAGTAATACCGGAACAAATCTAGAAAACACCGGAGAAAAACAAGGTTGCAGCGCGAACGCGCTGTAACCTTGTTCACTTAGCATTACAATGCCCAAGTTAATTGCTATTAATCACTTCCGGTAACACGTAAGTATATACGCTCTTAGGATTACCAGCCTCGTCTTTATCAGAATAGTAATTTTTAAGATAATATTGCTCAACCAAGTTGTCAGGTATAGCATAGACAACTTTTCCAGTGAAAACCTCTCCTATTTTTATGGGATCCGATTTTGGAGAAATGTCTACCGGCATAAGGCCAATATATATTCCGTCAGTAGTTTCTAGACCACCACCATCAGCGGATGATACTGATAAATTAAGACTTGGACTATAGATAGTATTGTCATCGCCATAGCTGGGGAAGCCGTCTTCATATACTAACTCGTATTGGCACAGTCTAAGAGAACTGTTTTCAGGTATTTCAGTTTCAACCTTCAAAAAATTATTGTCATCGGCATTGTAGGATTCTATTTCTGTCATGATAGCCGCCTGGTCATCGGTAACACTTATTATCCTATACCTGATATCACCAAGCTCCATATCTTTTCCATTTTTCTTGGTAGTTACCCATTGGCCAATTTCGGCAGCCTCCTCAGCTGATAACGCGGAAACTGTTTCCCCATTATCGCCGCCTGGAGTTTGTCCCATAGGCTCTGTGTCTGTACCCGTTATTTCGCTTGCGCCGGCAACTGTTTCCGGTGATTCTGTCTCAGATGAAATTGTAACAGGTTCAGGATCTGTGGGCTCCGGAGGATCAATCATTACGATTTCTTCTGTTACCTCTACAGTAGCAGTTGTTTCTTCTTCCGTGTTTTCTCCTTCTCCTGCATTATTAACAATTTTGCCAAAACCTTGCTTTTTTTCATTATCTCCACATGCAGTCACAACTGCGAGAATAATGACCAGGACCAGCAAAAAGCTTATTATTTTGTTTGCTTTCATTATTGATATTACTCCTTTGGTATACAAAATTTTATTTAGCAGCATTCTGTATTTTAGCAGGTAATTGTTAATTCTGAATTAAATTTTCACATCTGTAACCGAAGAAATAAAATGAGGCGCTGCAACACCACTAACTAAAATTCGTATGAGAATAGTAGAATAATACATCTGTAAAAACAATGTAAAAACAAGGATTCTATATTAGTGGGAGTTCTTTGTATGGTATTATTTTCAGAG
>DUNL01000134.1 GCA_012839385.1 Clostridiaceae bacterium | reverse complement strand
ATGCACCTAGCTTAATGTTTGATTTAGGAGTAATAAGTATAAATGTCTAATAACTATAAAAATCTTAGGAGACGGCTTTAATGAAAAAAGAGCGTGTTGTCGCCGCATGATCAAAATAGATCCGCTCTTTTTTCATTAAAGCCGTCTCCTAAGATTTTTATAGTTATTAGACATTTATACTTATTACTCCTAAATCAAACATTAAGCTAGGTGCATACTACTCATAGTAACTCAAGTTACTTTTCAATGTTTTTCTTCCGGCCCTCGGTTCTCAGTTTTCGTATTTTAGCGAGCCAGTTCTTAATTTTCGCTTCATAACCGCTGTCCGAGGGTTGATAATACTTACCTTCTTCATAACTATCCGGTAAAAATCTCTGATACGATATCGCTTGAGGATAGTCGTGATCATACTGATAATCCATGCCGTAACCTAGCTCCGACATCCCCTTAAGAGGAGCGTTGCGCAAATGGAAAGGAATCTCCGGAATACTTCCTGCCCGGATATCCGCCAAAGCTTTATCTATGCCTACATAACATCGATTAGATTTCGGGCTGGTAGCTATAGCAACTGCCGCCTGGGCAAGAATCAATCTGGCCTCAGGCATTCCTATTGCCTGTACCGCATGATAGGCAGCTACCGCGAGAGGTAAGATTTGCGGATTAGCCATGCCAACATCTTCAGCAGCGTGAATCACCAAGCGTCTAGCTATGAAGGCGATATCCTCTCCCGCCTCCAAAGCGCGAGCAAGATAATGGAGAGCGGCATCGGGATCGCTACCACGCATAGATTTTATCAGAGCGCTAATCGTATCGTAATGGTTCTCACCTGCTTTGTCATACTGAGGAGCTTTCTTCTGCATGCAGTCTCGCATCGTATCCAAATCAATATTAATACTACCGTTTTGCTGATCGGTAGTCAGCACAGCCAAATCAAGCGCGTTGAGCGCTACTCTGGCGTCACCACTAGCTAGAGAAGCCGCGAAGTCCAAGCTTTCTTCGCTTATATTGATATCCAGAAAGCCATAACCTCGATCCGGATCCGCTAAGGCCCTTCTTAATAGGACAATTATGTCTTCTTTTTCAAGCGGATAGAGTTGAAAGACCGTGGAACGTGAAATTAGCGCTTTATTCACCTCAAAAAAAGGATTCTCCGTGGTAGCGCCAATTAAAGTTAAAGTACCGCTCTCTACATGAGGCAGAAGCGCGTCTTGTTGCGCTTTATTAAAGCGATGTATCTCATCAATAAAAAGTATGGTTCTGCCTTCCGGGGTCAGTAGCGGATTCTCGGCCTCACTAACTATTCTCTTAATATCAGCGACACCGGAAGTAACAGCATTCAACTTTTTAAAATTGTATTGAGTAGTTCTGGCAATCACACGTGCTAGGGAGGTCTTCCCTGTCCCCGGTGGTCCGAACAAGATAATTGTGGACAGGCGATCAGCCTCAATCATACGCCTTAGCATTTTGCCTTCGGCTAGAAGATGAGATTGCCCTACAACCTCAGTTATGCTTTGTGGAGCCATACGAAACGCTAAGGGTTGTCGACGCGCGAGAGCCAATTGTTCTTCAGTTGGTTTAGAGTTCGTCATAAAGTGGATACTTTTCGCATAGCGTGGCGACTTCTTTTACTATATGCTCCTTTTTATTTTCGTAATCATAAATCGCGTGGCTAATTAGTCCCGCTATCTTATCCATATCATCTTCGTTAAAGCCTCTGGTTGTAAGCGCGGGTGTTCCCAGTCGGATACCGGATGTTACCATCGGCGATTCAGTGTCAAAGGGAATTGTATTCTTATTGCAGGTGATATTAACTTTGTCCAATCTTTCCTGTAATTCTTGCCCGCTGATACCGGTTGTTCTAAGGTCAAGCAAGAGTAAATGTGTGTCTGTTCCACCGGAAACAACAGCTACACCTCTGTTTATGAAGCCTTCGGCTAAAGCTTTAGCATTGGCCAGCACGCGCTTCTGATAATCTAGGAATGATGGTTGCATAACCTGTTTAAAGGCCACTGCCTTGGCCGCGATAATATGCATGAGAGGACCACCTTGAGTGCCCGGGAAGACAGCGGAATCAATCGCGTTTGCATATTTTTCTTTGCAAAGGATAATGCCGCCCCTAGGTCCACATAAAGTCTTGTGGGTAGTAGAGGTAACGAAGTCAGCATAAGGCACCGGATTCATATGTAGTCCCGCCGCGACAATACCCGCGATATGCGCCATGTCAACTAAGAGCAAGGCACCTACTTCGTCGGCAATTTCTCTAAAAGCTTTAAAGTCAATCGCTCTTGGATACGCGCTACCACCGGCGATAATCATCTTAGGTCTAACTTCTTTGGCCTTGACCAGCAATTTTTTATAGTCAATTTGGTAGGTTTCCGGTGACACTTGATAGCTATAAGAATTAAAGAATCTGCCGCTAATATTGATTTTCATACCATGCGTCAAATGTCCGCCATGGGATAAATCCATACCTAAAATAGAATCTCCCGGTTCTAAGGTAGCGAAATAAACTGCTGTATTGGCGGAAGCTCCGGAATGGGGCTGCACATTGGCATGTTCCGCCTGAAATATCTCCTTGGCCCTGTCAATCGCCAATTGCTCAACTATATCAACAAATTCACAGCCGCCATAGTAGCGTTTCCCAGGATACCCTTCCGCGTATTTATTAGTAAGTACTGAACCACCTGCTTCTAACACCGCTAAACTGACAAAATTTTCTGACGCGATAAGTTCAAGCTTATTTTGTTGACGATTGAGCTCACTTTTAATTGCCGCAAAGAGTTCCGGATCAGTCAGCTCGACAGCTGTACAATATAAACAACCCATTTTTCCCCTCCTGAATGATCGGTATTATTAATGTTGATGAGATTTATACACGCTTAATCATAACATACAGAAAGGCGGTATTAATGACAAAATTAGTCAAGATGATCGCGGAGGAAGATCTCTTGAGTAGTAACGCTTTCTAAACCTCTGGTAATGAGATGGTTTATATCAAGATCCTGTTCTGCCCACTTAGCGTCTTCGACTGAGGGAAATGTTTTAGGATGACGAGAAACAAAGACCGTGCAACAATCCTCATAGGGCTCGATGCTGGTCTCGTATGTTCCTATTTGTCTGGAAAGTCGTGTGATTTCATCTTTGTCTAAACCGATCAGAGGCCGAAATACGATATGCTCTGAAGCTTTTTCCGTGGTAATAAGAGCCTCCAGAGTTTGACTTGCCACCTGTCCTAAACTCTCACCTGTTATTAATGACTTAAATCCTAATTGACTAGCGAGCCTTGAGGCAATCCTCATCATCATACGACGCATCACGATTGTCAGCATATCGTTGCGACAATTGTCATTAAGTTCTAACTGAATGTCTGTAAAATTCACAATATATAAACGGTGGTTACCCAGATACCTAGACAGTATTTGAGAGAGACGAATAACCTTGTCCAGGGCCCTGGAGCTGGTATAGGGTGGCGTATGAAAGTATACGGTATCAAGCATCATGCCACGGGAAGCCATCAGCCAAGCGGCCACCGGACTGTCTATACCACCGGATAAAAGCGCCAGACCTTTGCCCCCCATCCCTACCGGTAAGCCTTTGGGACCATCTATTTTGTCAGAGAATAAATATATTTTTTCTCTGATCTCGATAGAAAATACGAGGTCAGGATTATGGACATCAACTGTCAGTACAGTAGGAAATTTCTCTAACAGAAGACTGCCGGCAGCGCTGGAAACCTCGTAACTACTAAGCGGAAAATTCTTATTCACGCGGCGAGTCTCAATTTTGAAACTTAGTTTATCTTTACCTGAAATGACTTCATTGGCATAGTCTAACAACTGCTCTCGGAGAATCCGCGGTTCTGCCACAAAAGTTCTCACCAGACTGGCAGATACAATGCCGAAAATTTTACTAACGCGCTTTAAGATCTCTTGAGCCGGAAATATTTCGTTCTTGGGCTTAATCCAAATACGGGTATGACTTTGCCTAATGTCAAATCTTCCCAGATCACGGAGCCGATATCTGATATTCCCTATCAATTGATTATAAAATTTACTGCGGTTAGCCCCCTTAAGAGCTATTTCGCCGATTCTGACGAGAATTATCTCCTCATATCCATTACTCAAATTCTCTTGCATCTATAATCTCCACCTCAGGTACTCGGAACCGATAATCCGCGCCGCGGCGACAATATCATCTTCAGCGACGTCCTCATTCAAACTAACCCTTACGGTTCCTAATATTTCGTCCTCAGATAATCCTAAAGCTCTGAGGGCAGGGCTTTCACCCACATGAAGCCCGGAACAAGCGGAACCATGTGAGATATATACTCCTCTCACGCTAGCCGCGTTGACCAGTGTTTCCCCGCGTAGACGAGGAAAAGACAGGGCAATAATCTGAGGTACGGCCGTAGATGGCGAGAGCAATCTGAATTCAGTTGTAATCTCTCTGAGGGACTCGAGAAACAGGTTTTTTAACAAAAGACATCGCTCGGCGTTGTCTGTCAATTGTGACGTAGCCCGTTCTGCCGCTCTAGCCAAGGCTAGAGCCAAGGGAGCGCTTTCCGTGCCGGAGCGTAGGCCTGACTGCTGCCCTCCACCATAAAGAAGCGGCTTTAGTAAAGTTTTATCCCGCTTGATAAGGATACCGATACCTTTAGGAGAACCTAGCTTATGCCCGGAAATTGACATCAGATCGCAATCAAGGGCGGAAAAATCCAGTTCCACCTTCCCTGCCGCCTGTACAGCGTCAAGATGAATTTTAGTTCGGGGACTAAGACCACGTATCTCTGAGATTAATTCTCTAACCGGATTTATCGCTCCTGTCTCATTGCTTATATAAATTAAACTCACGATCCCCGGTTGCTGTTTTTCAACAATCCCGATCAGATTTTCTCTTACTACTGTGCCGCTATCAGGGTCCAGCCCTATTTCAAACACATCATAATTTATAGCTCGAGAAACAGCTCTTACCGCCTCATGCTCACCCGCCGAAATAACAATCTTGCGGGGGAGCCTGACATAAGCCCCGGCCAGACCTTGCAAGGCCAAGTTCAAAGATTCGGTACCACCTGAAGTAAAGATCAGCTCATGTGGCTTAGCGTGAAAAACCCGAGATAGTATAGCTCGCGCTCTGTCGATAGCCAACATAGCCTGATGTCCGGCCTCATGACCGGACGCGGGATTCGCGTAAATTTCATTTAAATCTGTAAAATAAGAATCCAGAATTTCCGCTTTTACAGGGCTGGTAGCGGCATAATCAAGATAAATTTCCTTATTAGGCATATCAGTTGATTTCAAGTCTAATTAATTCCGGACGCAAAGCCGTTCTAATAACTTCACAGACATTGCCATTACGCGCGAACAAAGGCCCTTCCACAGCCAGAACAAAGGAGCGTCTGGGTATCTCAAGCATTTTAGCTTCTCGATTGCGAGCCGGCCTGGCAAAAATATGGACACTGCCCTTATTCGGCAAGAAAGCATATTTATTTGATTTAATATCCACCATTCTTTTACCGGAACTGATACTTTGTCCCAAGTCAGGAAAAATAGATACCGGAATATACGATGAACACCAACCATGAATCTGATGATCATAATAAATAGGCCATTGCGCTAACCAATAACCCGGATGTTTGCCGGTAATGCCGAAAATTTCGTCAAGTTCACTATCCGGCTCAACCAACATAACCGGGCGTAGCTCAATATCATCATAAGAGTTAAGATTGAGAAAAGAAAAACTAAGCGCGTTAAAGTGTGGAATTGACAAGCGTTCCGGCTCAGTCGCGACATAGGTGCCTCGACCCTTATGAATTTCTAAAATCCCATCCGACACCAACTCGGATATTGCCTGTCTCACGGTAGGGCGCGATAAATCTAATTCTTTGCAAAGCTGCATCTCGGAGGGTATTCTGTCACCTTGTTTGTAATCCCCCTCCTGGATACGCTCAACGATCAATTCCCTTAATTGCGCATATAGCGGAATACTACTATGTTTGTCCAACTTCATACTATTGTCCCCCAATAATCTAATTGAAAAGCAAGATGTCTATACATCATATCATAGAACAATTATTTTTCAAGAGAATTTTTTATGTAATGACAACTAACCTACTGGCAATTAATCGATCGGGCAATACTTAATCCGCTCCACTTCTCCCTGCCCGTCACAGCTTACCAAGGCCGCTATCATGATGGCCGTTCTATCAGTCAGAGCATAGCGTTCAAGAAAAATCTCGGCTGTGGAGCGAAGGCGTTTTATCTTATGCCCGGTTATCGCTTCCGCGACACCGCCATATTCCTTTGAACTATTAGCTCTCGCTTTTACTTCAACGAAATATATTTTGTCATCCTTGCTACAGATCAAATCAATTTCCCCCAGATTAGGGATCGAATAGCGTCTGGCAATAATACTGTATCCCTGCCCGGAGAGATGGGCCGCCACCGCTTTTTCATATTTTAGTCCGAGATCACTGCTGTAACTTTGACCTTTGTGTTCAGGCCTTAAGAAAGAAAGGCGGTGTATCGGTGAGGCCCCTAACTTTTCTAAAGATTCATAATGTTGCTTAGTGCCATATCCTTTATGCTTAGCGAAACCATATCCGGGATATAGTTTGTCATATTCAGCCATCAGCCTATCCCGTGATACTTTGGCCAGAACTGAGGCAGCAGCTATGCTATTAACTCTAGCGTCACCTTTTGTCAGCGCCTGTATAGGAAAAGCTAAGCCTTTCAAGACCATGGCGTCTGTAAGTACAATATCAGGAGTCGGACAGAGATTATTTACTGCTTCTGTCATTGCCTGTAAAGTAGCATTTCTAATATTAATCAGATCTATCACTGTCGAAGAAACAGGAATTATACTATAGGCTAGCGCTCGCTCCACAATTTCCTGATATAAGAACTCTCTACGCTTTACTGTCATCTTCTTGGAATCATTAAGGCCTAAGAACATCTCCTGACTAGGTAAGATACAGGCAGCGGCAACCACCGGACCCGCCAACGGCCCTCTCCCCGCTTCATCTACCCCGGCAATAAATCTGTAGCCTTTTGCTTCCAGCTCTAACACATAGCTCTGCATTTTAGACCAGCGTTCCTCATCCCTCTTGGTGATACGCATCTTATATTGTTTTCGCGGAGTCGGTTCTGCCATCTCTATTCAGTTATATCCATGACAAAGGGAGGACATTCCAGGCTTATTCTACCAATTTTGCCAGTTCTGAACTCCCGCAATAAAAGATTGATAAATCTGGGTAGATCCGCTTTCCCACCACTGGCTAAGCAATTTCTCTTGCAGGCTGCCATCTGAAACAATTCCCACTCTTCTTGTCCTCCGTTCGTAACGGCAAAGCGTTGTTCCATTAAGGCCGGGTAATCAAGCAGTAGTTTCTTAAACAAGGCAAAGGCGACCTCATCCAGAGGCAAGATATCGTCAGGTATCGCCCCGGCTGCCGCTAGATTTAATTTGCTCTCCTTGTTGTTTAGACGAGGAGGTAATATTCCGGGAGTGTCGAGGATTTCGTAGTCTGTTCCTCCTCTAACCCAACGTAGGCTACGGGTAACTCCGGGTCGATTGGAAGTCTGAGTAGATTTCTTACCGATAAGGCGATTAATCAGAGTGGATTTGCCGGTATTAGGTATCCCAACGATAATAAGGCGTAGCGGCGAAATTCTTTGTCCCTTTGCCCTAGCCGCGACAAGAAATTTTTCATTATAGTCCCGTAATCTCTTGCGCAGTTGATTGAGCTCACGATCGGAAAATAAGTTCAGAGCCAGCCAGATCTTGTTCTCCGCCTCCGCGGAACACAACCATTTGTCAGTGCAGACCGGATCAGCTAGATCGGACTTCCCAAGTATTGTCCAAACAGGCTTTCCCTCAGATATTTTGTCCAGATCCGGGTGTCGAGATGATTTAGGCAACCTAGCGTCGCAGACCTCTAAGATCAGATCCGCTCTCTTGAGACTTCCAAGCAGCTCTCGTCTCGATTTGGCCATATGGCCGGGAAACCAGTTAATTTCTTTCACAAGTGACCTGCCCCAACAAATACGGAGTTGAAAAAGCTCCGCTGAGCGGAGCTTTGGCCTAGTATATTACTTACGAGTCGACAATTTTTCTTTAACTTTAGCCGCCTTGCCAACCCGTTTTCTCAGATAGTTCAGTTTCGCGCGGCGGACACGTCCTTTACGCACGACCTCAATCTGGTTAATCTTGGGTGAATGTACCGGCAACACACGCTCAACGCCAACACCGTAGGAGACTCTACGAATTGTCAATGTCTCATTAACTCCCCTACCACGACGGCCAATAACGGTGCCTTCAAATACCTGAATACGTTCGCGCGCGCCTTCTTTAATCTTGAGATGGACACGGACAAAGTCACCGACGCCGACATTCTCATGAGCATCCCTCAGATATTCACTCTCTACTGCTTTCACAATACTCATCTTGCGTTCCTCCTCTCCGACGGATGTTCTTACACGCAACGGCAGCGGACCATCCCCTAAATAAGCCAAAAAGAATTCTATCAGATAGTTGAGCTCCGCGCAAGTCTTGGATCCGACTTAGTCGGCCCGAGCTCTGAACTATTGACGAACGCGTTCGTCTCTACTTCTGATTATTTAGATAAATTAGCCCGAAACTGCAACAGTTCTTCCCATTCTCGCGCCGTGAGCGGATAGCGCTCAAGCAGATCAGGTCTATTTTCCAATGTCGTATTCAAAGCTGACAATCTGCGCCAGCGCTTGATATTAGCCTCGTGCCCGGATAGCAACACCTCGGGAACCTTCTCACCTCTCCATTCAGCCGGTCGAGTATACTGTTCCTCTTCCAACAGGCCTGAGAAATGTGATTCCTGTTGCCAGGCCAGCTCGTCAGACAGAACGCCCGGAAGCATTCTACTCAAGGCGTCAATTACTATCAAAGCCCCCAGTTCGCCACCGGTAATAACATAATCACCCAGTGACAACTCTTGGGCGCCGACACGCTTTATAACCCTGTCATCTACACCTTCATAATGACCACAAATTAAAATCAGCTCATCAAATCTCATCAACTCGCGGGCATATGCCTGGTTGAAGACGCGCCCCCTAGGAGAAAGAAAAACGGTTTCTGTCCCTGTCGCCAGATCATCTTTGGTGGCATTTTCCGGATCTAGACCGCCGGCATGGCACCACGCCTGCCAGACCGGCTCCGCCATCAATAACATGCCCGTTCCACCACCGTAGAGCTGATCATCAACTTTACCATATTCCGTGACAGCGAAGTCTCGGATTTGAATCAGTTCTATTTCCAAGAGGCCCTTATCCTGAGCGCGAGCCAGAATGGAAGAGTTTAGATAAGGCTTGATGGCCTCAGGAAAAAGAGTTAAGACTTTGAATTTCACTCTGTTGTCTCCCGGTAGATCTCATACAGACCATCAGGTAATTTTACGTCTATTCTTCCCTTCTCCGGTTGAACAGAGAGGAGAATTGTTTTGAGAGCGGGAAAAAGAAGATCTTTTTCCTGGGCCTTTTGCACCACATATAGGTCATGATGTGGCTGTTGGAGAATATCTTTAACTGTGCCCAGTAGAGCGCGCTCTACATCATAGACTTCACAACCAATGAGATCCGCGATAAACCAACTATCCGGTCCCAACTCAATTGCTGCGCCACGCTCTACCGCTATCTCAAGATTGGTCAAGGCTTGAGCCTGATCTCTGTTATCCACGCCATTAAGACGTAACAAGATTAAGTTATTGTGTCTACCGGCCTCCTCTACCTCACACTCGCGCAAGAACTTACCCTGCTTCATGAGCCGGCAAGTTTTTAAGTCAAGAAATCTGGCAGGCTCATCGGTTAAAGGTTTTACGCGCAGTCTGCCATCTATCCCGTGAGCTCCCGTTATAACGCCAATAACAAAATATTTATTGAGCAATTGTTCCCTCAATCAACAATCTCAACCATGACGCGACGACCCTCCGTCGCGGCTTTGGCTTTCATGATGGAGCGAATAGCGTTAGCCCGCTTTCCTCCCTTACCGATAACACGTCCCATATCCTCGGGAGCTACATGAATCTCCAGCACCAACTGTCTATTCTTTTCTACCCCGACAATTGTTATTTCTTCAGGATAGTGAACCAAAGGAGTAATCAATTTGCGCAAAAAGTCCTTCATTTCTCATCATCCTCTGCCGCGACAACTGCGGTAGATACTGACTCTAAATTCTGCTCCACTTCAGCCGGAGCCGGCTCAAACGCCTTAATATCTTGGACTGCTTCCGCGACAGCCGCAGTTGTCTCTACCTCTTCAGCCTCCGTCTCAGGAGCCGCTTCTACCGGCGTCTCAGAGGGAGATTGGTTCTCCAACTCATCAGCCGCATCGCCGGCAACCACTTCTTCATCTGCTTGATCCGGGACCTCCGCTGTTTCTACTATAGCTTTCTTTATCTTACCTGTCTTGTCTGCTAAGAGACCTGCCTTTACCAATAAGGCGCGCACCGTATCCGTAGGTTGAGCGCCTTTCGCCAACCAGCTTTTAGCGGCCTCTTCATCTACTTTGAATTGCTTAGGATTGGTCTGGGGATTATAGAAACCGATTTCCTCAATGAATCTTCCGTCACGCGGCGAGCGTGAATCAGCTATGACGATTCTATAGCTGGGCTGTTTCTTGGCACCCATGCGTTTCAAGCGAATTTTTACTGCCATCATTTCCTCCAAAAATATAAAAATATATTAGCAACAGTCTCAACCTAGAAACCTAGGCCAAATTTACTGAGCATTCCTCTTTTTCCGCCTTTCGATAAACCGGCGAATTGTTTCATTAGTTTTTGTGTTTGTTCGTATTGTCGTATCAATCTGTTAACTTCCTGAATCGAAGTGCCCGAACCACTGGCAATTCTCTTCCTTCTGCTGGCGTTGAGCACTTTGGGATTATTCCGCTCACGCATTGTCATGGAACGGATAATGGCGGAAAAGCGGTCGAATTCCTTCTCATCCACCTGTGTCGCTTGCATCTTACCGCCCATTCCGGGCAACATCGACATCATATCCTGCAAGGATCCCATATTTTTCACCTGCTCAAGCTGTTCCAACATATCCTGCAGCGTAAATTGATTTTTTTGCAGTCGCTCCAGTGTTTTTTTAGCCTTCTCCTCATCAATGCGGCGTGACGCTTTCTCGACCAGGGACAAGACGTCACCCATACCAAGGATTCTGGAGGCCATCCTTTCCGGATGGAAGATCTCCAGTTGATCTATCTTCTCACCCATACCGACTAACTTGATCGGCTTACCTGTCATACGGCGAATTGATAAAGCCGCGCCGCCTCTGGCATCGCCATCCAACTTAGTCATAATAAAGCCATCAAGACCGATTTGCTGATCAAACTCCAGAGCTATATTCACAGCCTCCTGGCCGATCATAGCGTCAACTATCAGCAATTTTTCATCGGGCCGAACAGCGGTAGCAATTGCTTTGAGCTCATCCATCATCTCATCATCAATTGTCATTCTGCCGGCTGTATCCACTATCAAAGTGTCTCGCAACAGATATTCGCCCTTTTTGCGCGCCTCGGTCGCTATCACCTCTGCCCTTTTCTCATCCTTGTTAATATAGCAGGGTACATCGATACGTTGAGCCAATGTATCAAGCTGCTCAGCAGCGGCAGGTCGGTGTACGTCTACAGAGGTCAGTAACGGCTTTTTGCCTTGCTCCTTGAGCATATAAGCCAGTTTAGCGGCTGTTGTCGTTTTACCTGCTCCCTGCAGTCCATAGAGCATGTAGACGGTAAAGCCACTTGGATTAACTGCCAGCTTACTCTCAGCGCCTCCCAGGATTTTTGTCAGAGAGTCGTTAACTATTTTTACTATCTGCTGACCCGGAGTGATGCTTTGTATTACCTCTGTCCCCGCGGCCTGTTGAGAAATTTCTTTGGTAAGATCCTTAACTACTTGATAATTAACGTCAGCTTCCAATAGCGCCAGTCTGATTTCGCGCATCATATCTTTAAGATCACGCTCTGTGACCCTACTCTTACCACGCATGCGTTCCGTGATCACTTGTAGTTTCTCTGATAAACCGGAAAATACAGCCATTGTAACTCCTCTTAAAATCTAATTATTATCTTTAGGTTCTTCAAACTTCTTCCATTCTATCAGTACAGACTCAGCTTCCGCCCAGCTCTTAGACGCAACTGCCGCTCCAAGTCTCGCTTGCAACTCTTTCGTCCTCTCATAAGCCCGAACCAACTTTAAGCCGCGCTCAAATTCTCTAAGCTTATCGGCTGCCCGATGGACTTGCGCGTTTACAGCTTGTCGAGTAATACCTTTGATCCCACTTATCTCAGCTAGAGACAAATCTTCATAATAAAACAGCCTCATGATTTCCCTTTGCCTGTTATTAAGCAAAGACCCGTAAAAATCAAGTAAGGTACAAACATTTAGATGATCTGTTGCCCGCTTCATAAGTATAGACATGTTGCAAGCATATAGAGAAAAACCAACTCTGTCAAGTTAAATGGTTGACAGGATAACAGCTAAACTTCCGGCAACAACGAATCAACAAAGAGTCGGGGATCAAAGGGAGCCAGGTCATCTATCCCCTCACCCAAACCGGCATAAACAAGAGGAATTTCCATCTCGTCAGCTACAGCTAGAGCAATACCCCCTTTGGCGTTACCGTCCAACTTGGTAATTATCAGGCCGTCCAATGAAGTAACCTCGTTAAATGATCTGGCTTGAATGACGGCATTTTGCCCCGTGGTCGCGTCCAGTACGAGTAAGCTCTGGATAATAGCTCCCACCGCCTCCCCTTCACGGGCAGCCACTCTTCTCATCTTAGCCATTTCATTCATTAAATTAGGTTTGTTGTGCAACCTGCCCGCCGTATCCACAATCAATAAGTCTATATTCCTGGCCTTAGCTGATTGCATAGCATCAAAGACAACTGAGGCAGGATCAGAACCCAAGGTATTCGCTATCACAGGCACATTAGCCCTTTCGCCCCATACTTTAAGCTGATCAATGGCGGCCGCCCGAAATGTATCACCTGCCGCCAACATACATTTAACACCTTGTTTTTGAAATTGCCAGGCAATCTTGCCGGCGGTAGTTGTCTTACCGGTACCGTTAACGCCGACCATAAAAACAACATGTAAATGATCAAAATTAGGTTGAAAAGGCTTAGTGCCCAGGATATTTAGCATATCCCGCTTCAGATTGTCCAGAATATATTCTCTATCCACTTTGCCGTCAGCTCTTATTCTGTCTCGGATTGAATCAACCAGTTTAGTGGACACTTCTACACCACAGTCAGCTTGGATCAAGATCATCTCCAGCTCATCTAGAAAATCCTCATCAAAAACACCAAGCCCGGCTGCCACGCGATTAAAGCTCTCAGTGACAAATTGTCTGGTCTTAGACAAACCATTTTTGAACTTATTCAGTAAACTCATGTTCTCTCCCAGTTAAAAATATAATAATCAGTCGGCAGGATAATCCGATAACTTCATGGAATAGATGCTTGATACACCTCTCTCCTGCATTGTAACACCATATAGCCGCTCAGCGGACTCCATAGTCCCCTTGCGATGAGTAACCAAAATAAACTGGGTACCTGAGGAATAGCGCTTAATATAATTATTAAATCTAATTACATTAGCGTCATCCAAGGTCGACTCAACTTCATCAAAGACACAAAAAGGAGCAGGCTTCAATCTGAAAATAGCAAAAAGAAGAGCTATCGCGGTTAAACTTCTCTCTCCGCCCGAAAGCAAGCTCAAATTCTGTAGACGCTTACCCGGAGGTTGGGCCTTGATGATTATGTCTGTATTCAGCAAATCATCGGTATCGGCCAAAGAAAGTTCGGCAAAACCACCTCCGAACAATTCGCGAAAAACAGTATCAAAGTTAAGACTGATTTCCTTAAAATATATTTTGAATTGCTCCTCCATAGCTTGATCTAACTCGGAAATCAGAGAAGTCAGTTCTTGTCTGGAAAGCTCAATATCTTCTCTTTGCCCGTCCATAAAACTAAAACGATCCTGAACGGCCTCAAATTCCTTGATCGCGTCCAGATTAACCGCGCCCAGATCCTTTATTTTAGCCTTAAGACGATTCAGCTCTCTCTGAGATTTATTATAGTTCGATATTTCTTGACGCCATTCTCCCGCCGTAGCAACGGTCAACTCATAGTCCTCCCAAAGGCGATTACGTAGCTGATCATTGTTATGCTCTATTCTAAGCAAAGCTTCTTCTAGTTTCCCCAATTCACCCCTGATGGCGGCAAGACTCTCAGCTTGAGACTCAAGATTTTGGTATAGCCTTAACCTCTCACCCTCAAGCTGATCCTTCTTAAGGTTCTGCTCTTCAACTTCTAAAGCTAATTCAGAGATATCATGTCGCAACTGCTCCAGATCCTCGTCCAACTGCTTTAATTGACCGAGATTATCACTTTGTCCTCGCGCTGAATCAGCAATTACCTTCTCCAACTGAGCTTGCCTGCTACGTCCTGAAACAGCTTGTTCCTCAAGATGCCTGACAAAGTCCGTAATACCGTCTAAAGACTGTTCAATGGAGCCCAGCGATACCCTAAGGTCAGTTTCCCTCTCTCGCAAGCGATCTCTTTCCGCTCTATCGGTATCACGCTGTGACGACTCCTTATCGATTTGAGCTGACAGGCTTAACAAAAGCTCCTCATCTTTAGTCTTATCCTGTTGGCTGGCCAGAAATTTGGCCTCCAGCGTGGCGCTTTCCACCTGCAACTGCTCAGCAATGTCTCTTTCTCTAGCCAGTTTCTCTTTTAATTTTTCTTCATTAGCGACTAGAGCGTCGAGATGTACATGATAATTGCTAATTTCCTCTCGTAATGAGCGAATATCAGTTAAAACTCCCTCATCAATCTCTGTCACATGATCCAATTCCTCGTGAGCGGCCGCCAGGTCTGTCAACAATTCTTCGTTTTTAGCCCGCAGTCCCTCTCTAATTTTGCCCAGCTTCGCTATGCGCCCACTGCGCCCGATAATTCCAGACGCGGAAAAGTTGAGAGAACCACCTGTAATTGAACCACCAGGATTAACCAGATCCCCCTCTAAGGTAACAATTCTGCATCTATATTTTAGGCTCGCCGCTAAGGCCAGCGCCTTGCTAAGATCATCACAGACCAGCGTACGGCCCAACTGATAGCGGACAATATTCTCAATCTCCTCTGGATAACTAATCAATTCCGCAGCTATCCCCAGATAGCCCGGACTTTTTTTGGCGAAGGCGACAATATTAGAACTGAGCTCTTTAGGCTTAATCGTCTCAATGGGAAGAAAAGTAGCGCGACCGCTTTGGGATTCTTTCAACCACTCTACCAAATTTTTGGCGCTTTCTTCAGTTGTAGTCACAATATGGTTGGAACTTGTGCCTAGAGCGACCTCTATAGCCACTTCATATTTTTCTTCAACTTCAATAAGAGAACCCAATGGACCTTTCACATCCGGCGCGAAATCCGGTTCGGCCTGCAATTTTTGCATAATCTTTTTAACCGGAACCAAATAGCCTTCCAGATTCTCTTCCAGTTTTTTCAGTACCTCTCGTTGATAATCATAATCCCGAATTTTCTGAATATATTTTTGTTTCTTAGTTTCCAGATCACTAACCTTTCGCTCCCACTCGGATAAAAGCTTGTCATTTAAATTCTTCTTCTCAACCAACGAATTAACATCTGTTTCGGCAGCGGAAATTTGATTTCTGACCTCCAGCTGGGCTTGCAATATTTCCTGCAAATCCGCTTCCATTTGAGACAATTGTTGAGAAATATTCTCGTACTGACGCTTAAGCAACTGAGATTCGCTCTCAAATCTGGCCTGCGCGGTGTCCACGGCAAAAATTCTCTCTCTCATCTCCGCCAACTGTTGTCGGAGATTTTCCTGCGCTTGCGCTTGATCACTCATCTTATTCAGTATCGCTTGATAACGCGCTGTAACTTCTGATAGCTGCTCAGTAAAGGCTGACCTTTGCTTAAGAAGCACATTTCTTTTATGTTCTCGTGTCTCTCGCTCCGCAAGCAGTAACTCTTGCTGACGCGCTAGTCTTTCAATTTCAGCCTTCGCTTCAACTTTGTCCTTATCAAAATTTCTATTCTGCTCTTTCAGCAGAACGATACTATTATTTTTTTCAGACAACTGATCAAGCAAACCAGAATGTTTAACACGAAGGTTTTCTGTCCTCGCCTCTAGATCTCTAATCTTTTGCCCGACTAACTCATAACCTTTTCTCCCCCGGGCGATATTCGCTTCAGTTGTTGTAAGATCGTTAGATAATTGCGCCCTAGTCTCATTCAACTTGTTGGCTTCCTCCTCCCGACCACCAAGCTGATGCAAGATCAAGGCAATATCTAATTTTTTCATCTCTGAAGCCAGCTCCAGATAAATCCGCGCTTTTTCGGATTGGCTTCGTAGAGGTGAGATCCGATCAGACAGCTCCGTCAAGATATCGTTAATACGAATAAGATTGGTATCGGTACGCGCTAATTTTCGTTCCGCTTCAAGTTGACGCGACTTGTATTTAACAATCCCGGAGGCCTCATCAAAAATGCGTCTTCTATCTTCTGATCTTGTACTCAAAATCTCATCAACTTTACCTTGGCTGACCAGGGAATAACCGTCCCTGCCGATACCGGTATCCATAAAAAGCGCGGTAATATCCTTGAGGCGACAAGGAGTTTGGTTAATCATATACTCACTCTCGCCGGATCGATAGTATCTCCGAACAATACGAACATGATTGTATTCAAGCGGCAATACCTGATCACTGTTATCAAAATTAATGGCTACCTCGGCAAAGCCCATGGCACGACGGTTCTCCGTGCCATTAAAGACAACATCTTCCATCTTGTCGCCTCGTAGCGAACGCACACTTTGTTCGCCCAAAACCCAGCGTATAGCATCGGCGACATTAGATTTTCCTGAGCCATTAGGTCCGACAATAGCGGTGATGCCCTCATGAAACTCAATAACAGTTCGTTCAGGAAAAGATTTAAACCCCTGCATTTCCAGGGAAGTTAAGTGCATTATTTATCTACTCCGTCTGTATTATTTTCAGCCAAGTCTGAAAGCAAACCACAACCGGAATCATCGCAAACAATCATTGTGAGAGCCTTGCGGGCGGCATTTTGTTCAGCTTCCTTCTTACTGCTTCCCTGTCCGGTAGTAACCTCCAGACCATCAACTATTACAGCCGCCGTAAAAGTTCGATCATGAACGGGTCCTGCCTCTGCCAGGATAGCAAAACTAAGTTTACTTTGGCCCCTTGCCGTTTGAACCATTTCCAGCAGCCTACTCTTAAAGTCATATTGAATCTTACCACTGATTGCTAATTCCAGATAAGAGGCCAATAAGGAAACAATTACTTTTCTGGCATTAGATAAACCGCCATCCAAATAGACAGCGCCAAAAATAGCCTCTAAAGTGTTCGACAAATTGGACGGCTTCTTTGCTCCTCCGGTCATCAACTCACCTTTACCCAATCGAATGTAGTCACAAAGAGAAATATCTAAGGCCGCGCGAGCTAATGTTTGCTCGCAGACCACAAGTGAGCGCGCCTTCGTCATATCTCCTTCTTGAGGTTTGCTTTGCATAAGATATAGCCTTTCACTTATGACTAGCTGCAAAACGGCATCGCCAAGAAACTCAAGTCGCTCATTATTTTCAACACCTCGATTTTCATAAGCGTAAGTCGAATGAGTGAGAGCGGTTTCCAACAATTGAGGATTTTTAAAATTATAAGAAATAATGTTCATTATTTCCTGTAGATCACTATATTTCATCACGCGCACTCTTTCAAAAAAAGAGCCCCTACAGGTCAGGGGCTCCGGCATTTCAAATAATCAGATTAAATATTAGCAGATATGAAGTTAACAGCGTCGCCCACAGTTTTTATTCGCTCCGCCTCTTCATCCGGAATAGACAAGTCAAACTCCTGTTCCATTGCCATAACCATTTCTACAATATCCAAAGAATCGGCATTCATATCATCAATAAAGTTAGAGTCCATTTTAATTGTTTCGGGTTCAATACGCAATTGCTCAGCCAGCATATCCCGAACACGCTCAAAGATTTGTTCTGTAGTCACTATTGGTTCCTCCTCATAAATAGCTTTTTATTTTATCTTCATTAGCAGTATTTTCTGCGTTTAATATAATACTTTTAGTAAACTCTTCACAAAATGTCAAGTAAAGTATGAATAAACATACAGATAATCCTAGGCATTAGCAAAGAATCTACGATTTTTCCACATATAATCCGCTCCGGAAAGAACTGTCATTATTGCCGCGATACCAATAAGGACTATCCTGATAATCTTCATGGCTCGGGATGGATAATTAGTGTTAAATATTTTAAACAATATTGGTTCTAACAAAAGATAAATAATCGCGATAAGCTGAGTTACCATCTTGGCTTTGCCAAACATACTCGCCGCCACTACGACACCTTGTTGCGCGGCCATCAGACGCATACCGGTAACCAGAAATTCCCTGGCAATGATAACTATCATAACAACAACTCCTGCCCTATTAAGAGAAACTAAGCAAGCAAAAGTTGAAATAACCAGCAATTTGTCGGCAATAGGATCAAGAAATTTTCCAAAATTTGAAACCAGACCCATCTTTCTGGCATAGTAGCCGTCCAAGAAATCTGTAAAAGACGCTAATGAGAATAAGACCAGGGCTATTATATTGCCGCCCAGACCATTAACAAAATTATTCCATCCTTCTGCCCAAGCATAGGGAATAGGCAGCAAAAACAACATAATGAAAGGAATAAGAATAATTCTGCTAATAGTCATCTTATTCGCGATATTCATAATCAGTAACCCCCGTAAGAGAATAATTATCTACATCTATGATGCGAACCGGATGTCGTTTACTAAGATCCAGATCGGGAACAGTAGCAGCCACCCATATTATAGGATCGACATCAGGCGCTTCGCCATAACTTCTTCCTTGATAGAGTATATCACCTTGTTCATAGTCGCTAAAGATAACATCAGTAACTGAACCAATACGTTCTTTGTTTTTGTCCAATTCAATTTGCCTTTGTAATGACATTACTTTATCATAACGATCTTCGGCCACGCCAGCCGCTACTTTATTTGGCATGCGCATTGCCGCGGTACCCTTTTCAGGTGAGAAGATAAAGCAACCAAGTCGGTCAAACTTTACTTCTTCCATTAAGCTTAACAGTTCTTCAATATCCTCATCAGATTCACCGGGAAAGCCAACCATAACCGTAGTTCGCAAAATAAGTCCGGGCAACATCGCTCTAAGTTTAGCGATCTTTTCCTTAATTATCGCCGATGTCTCAGACCGCCCCATCTGTTTCAGGATTCGATCCGAGGCATGTTGAATGGGAATATCAATATAATTAAGAATTCTGGGCGAACTTGCCATGGTCTCAATCAGACTATCAGTTATCGCATCCGCGTAGAAATACATAGTTCTGATCCAAACATTAGACGGGAGCTTCTCATCTAAATCCCGCAATAGAAGGTCTAGAGTCGGTTTACCGTATAAATCTTGTCCATACCTCGTAGTATCCTGCGCCACTAATATCAGTTCCTTTACTCCCAACTCTGTCAAAGCCAACGCCTCTTCGCTAAGTGCAGAAATGGGTTGTGAAATCTGGGTGCCTCTGATGGAAGGTATCGCGCAGTAAGTACAATGATTGGAACAACCCTCAGCTATCTTAAGCCAAGCGTATTGGCGATGAGCCGGTATCCGTTCCCCCCGGACATGGGCAAGTCCGCCAACTCCCCGTGGTAGTCTGCCCGCGGGCCAAGTTCCTGCCATAAGGCCGTGAACTGCTTCTACAATTAAACTATATTCCGCTGTTCCCAGGATAGTATCTACTTCAGGCAAAGCATCATATATTTCCTGTCCTATCATTTGAGGCAGACAACCGGTAATAATTAAAAAAGAAGCATTGCCTTGGGGTTTTTTATAAGGCAACAAATCTAAGATATTCTCAGCGGCTTCCGCCCTGGCCGTTTCAATAAAGGAACAAGTATTGACAATCAGAACATCAGCATCCTCAGGATCGCTACAAGCAACAAACCCAGCCTTACAGAGCTGGGCACTCATATACTCCGCGTCCACTTGATTCTTGGGACAACCTAGAGTTAACAAAAAGAATTTCATTGTTGTGTCGACCTGTTTTCTGCCAGACATTTGTTAACCACTTCCGTAATTACCTCATAGTTATAACCTCTTCTGCGTAGCAGAGTGGATGCGCGCTGACGATCGTCTTCATTGATACTATTAAACTGTGACCGAATTAATTCAGCCGCGGACTCATGATCCGCGGGTCCGGAATTAGCAAGTTCCTCTGCTATATTTCCTGGTATTCCCTTCTGCCGCAAAGAATATTGAACAGCAAATCTCGAACGTGAACGACGCCCCCGGAAACTTTTCATCATCAACTGCCCAGCTCTACGATCATTGACATAATCAATGTCCTGTAAATAAGCTACTACTGCCTCAATCAGCTCTTCGTCAGAGGTCTCGCGACGCAAGCGCTGTCTTATTTGCCCGCTGGATTTCGCGCGCCTTAGCCCTAAGTATTTAACAGCTTTCTCACGTAATTTATCAAAAGTTTTCTCAGACATCGCAGTTGGTTCTGGCTGTGCGCCACATTAGTCAAGACCAAGCAATTCATCAACATCGTCGACAAGTATTTCTGCCTCACCTGCTTTAGAATCAGGGTCTTTTTTGGAGTCCAAGCTCTCATAATGCGCCCTGATCTTCGCCTCAATCTCATCAGAAATCTCCGGATTATCAATCAGATATAGTCTGGCGTTGTCTCGCCCTTGCGCCAATTGCTCTCCCTGATAAGAAAACCAAGAGCCACTCTTATTTACAATATCAAGCTCAACTCCCATATCTATCAAGCAGCCCTCTTGAGAAATACCTTCGCCATAAATAATATCAAACTCAGCTTCTTTGAACGGAGGCGCGACCTTGTTTTTTACAACTTTAACTCTAGTACGTGAACCAATAATATCCGTGCCGCTACGTAAAGTCTCTATTCGTCTGACATCCAATCTAACTGAAGAATAAAATTTTAGAGCCCTGCCACCGGTTGTGGTCTCCGGATTGCCAAACATAACTCCTATCTTTTCTCTCAGTTGATTAATAAAAACAACAAGAGTCTGTGATTTATTTAACACTGCCGCTAATTTTCGCAGTGCCTGAGACATAAGCCTGGCTTGCAAGCCAACCACAGAATCCCCCATCTCCCCATCTATTTCAGCTCTGGGTACAAGCGCGGCGACCGAGTCAACTACTACAATATCAACCGCTCCGCTACGTGCCAGTTCTTCCGTAATTTCCAGTGCCTGCTCACCGTAATCGGGTTGAGACACTATAAGATTGTCTATATCGACACCAAGCTTGGCGGCGTAAGACGGATCTAACGCGTGTTCGGCGTCAATAAAGGCAGCGATACCGCCCAATTTCTGAGCTTCTGCTATACAGTGTAAAGCAACTGTTGTTTTGCCGGAGGCTTCCGGACCAAAAACCTCCACTACCCGTCCACGTGGTAGACCGCCAATACCCAGCGCTACATCAAGGGAAAGCGCGCCCGTCGGTATCGACGAAATTTCATAATCCACCTCATCACCAAGTTTTAGAATCGCTCCCTTACCATACTGCTTTTCAATCTGGCTAAGCGCTGCGGACAGAGCTTTCTTTCTCTCCTCATTTGCCTTAGGTTCTACTTCTTGGCGGTGCTTTGATGATTTTCTTCCTCTGGCCATATCTACTCCTTTTAGTAAAGCGATAATAATCGTCAGGTATCGCTAGCATGAACGTATGTTCTCATTGATGATAGTCCAGCAATTAACAACTGTCAACCAGTATAATCATGCTGTCAGACAATACATTCGTCAAGAACAGCCCGATAATTCGTAACTTAATTTGGCTAAATCCGATCCGAGATGCCCACTAAAGACTATTCAAGCACCGGTGAAAAACCTAAAATTCTTCTTATTTCACTCTGAACAAATCTAGCCTCACGTAAATTAATCGCAATACCGGCAAAATACCAAGTCACAAGACCTATCAAAGCTTTTGCCACATAAACTAACATATGTAATATTTTACCGCTGGGATGAATTGGAATAGTATTGACTCCCATTAAAACAATGAGGGTAAGTAGTGACATCAGCAGGCAACGGAAAAAGAAAGGAAATAGCCTGTAGGGCTTGGCTTGGGGTATGTGATGCTTATATAGGTATGACAACAACATCAATCTGATAAAATCATTTAGCACATTGGCAATGGGTATTCCGTATAAACCCAGACCTAATGTATTAGCGAAAATAATGCACAGAATGGGATTTAAAACTAAAGATATAATTGAGGTTAGGATCGAGATACGAGTAACCTTACGAGCGTAAAAGGCCGCGTTATAAATAGATATTCCGGTTACTACCAACAATGACAGCGCATGAATTTGTAGCAGGCCGGCCTCAATAGCTATTCTGCCCTCCGGCATCGCGCTACGCCACTGGAAAATTGCTCTGATGGTATCTTGTGATAAAACAGCAAATATCAGCACAAAGGGACTGACCATGAATAAAGCACGTCTAATACTATTGGTAAAAATACGACGCATATTTTTATAGTTTTTCACGGCATGCTCGGAAGATAAAATTGGCAACATTATGGTGGTAATGGGGCCAATTATTATTCCTAGAGGCAAGTTACGAGTCACCTGGACATGTCTAAGAGCGGTTACCGCTCCCTGAAACTGATGCGCGAAATGGGTCTGAATAATCGCATTTATCTGAATTACAGAGCCCGAAATCAGCGTAGGGATAGCCAGCCTCACTATCGCCTTAAAAGCGGGATCTTTAGTATCTAGATTCGGGCGATAAAGCCTTACTTCGTGACGAGAACGGACCAAGATATAAGTAAATTGGATAAAAGACGCGATAACAACACCAAAAGCAACTCGGATCGGGCCTTGGCTGGTTTTATCTCCCCAGTAGAAAATAAAGAAAATACATATCACATTATACAAAAACGCTGAAAAGATATTCTTGTGGTAAATCCTATAGCCGTAAAGAATACCGATCAGCAAACCACTGAGGGTGAGAAATATCGTCTGTGGGAACAAAGCCCTGGTTACTTTAGTCGCGAGAACAATTACTTCATCAGCTTGTTTTGAATTGTATAACCTAATCAAATACGGAGCAAATATCTCACCAACAATATTAGCTCCTACCATAACCAAAACTAAAACTGTAATAAATGTACTGAGACTTTTCCAAAAACGTTGAGTTTTATTTTTAGCTACCGCGGTACTAAGCAGTGGGGTTACCGCGGCACCTATAGCTCCACCAACTAACATCTGATAAAACAAGTCCGGTATCTGAAAACCTATAGTATAGGCATCAGAGTTAAGACCATATCCTAATCTGGGCACAATGATTATTTCTCTGATGAAGCCGGAAATCTTAGTGGTGGTAAGACTAATCATCATTACAATTGTCACCAGCGATAGATCTTTGGAAAGGTTTCTCTTCTTCATATCTAACACCTTATTCTCTACTCAAAAGACATCTGCGCAGAAGGTCAAGAGCATTCAAGACGGATACTTTACGTATATGATTACGATCACCGGCGAATAAAAAACTTCGGGCAAAAGAACCGTTCCTATGAGAAATTCCAATCCACACAGTGCCTACGGGTTTAACCTCACTGCCTCCTTCAGGCCCCGCAATCCCGGTAATTGATACCGCGTAATCGGTTTTTAACAAGCTACGCGCGCCAACAGCCATAGCTATGGCGCAGCTCTCGCTGACAGCGCCTTCCCTAGCTAGAATTTCCCGAGAAACTCCCAGTAATGAGTGTTTAAGTTCGTTGCAATAAGTAATCACGCCTCCGGACAAAACCCTGGACGCTCCCGGAATCTTCGCCAGTTCCGCTGCCGCCAGTCCCGCTGTACAAGATTCAGCAAAACCAACCATGGCCTTCTCCTTAGTCAATAGTGACAGCACAACTTCAGCCATAGGCTTATTGTCCTCTGAATAAATATATTCATCGATACGCTCTTTAATCTGCTCCGCTACCGGTTGGATTAGAGCGTTAACTTCATCAATCGGCATGTCATGAGGGGCCATAACGCTTAATCTCAACATAACCTCACCGGCCGAAGCATAGGGCGCGATTGATACTAGTCCTTGATTATGAATAATATCTGTTATTTTAGCAACCAGCTGACTTTCTCCAATGCCAACAGTGCGAATGTATTGATGATGAAGATGATGGCGAGAATAACGCTTTAACCAAGGCTTCAGCTCACGCTGAAACATTAGATTCATCTCCATGGGCGGTCCGGGCAGAACCGCCAAATAGCGCGTTTGGCCATTGTATTCAAAGTTAAACACCGCGCCAGGAGCTGTTCCCGCGTCATTAGGCATAATATACGCATCTGAAGGAAGCATAACTTGTTTTTTGCTCTTATCACTGGGAACAAGACCCCGAATAGCGAAAAATTCTTTAATCCGACGTTCGGATTCAGCATGATAAACCAGCTCGGAGCCTGCTATTTTAGCGCAAACACCCATCGTTATATCATCTTCGGTAGGACCGAGACCACCCGTCGTTATCACAAGATCGCTACGCTTAAGGCTAAGCCTTATTACCTCTTCCATACGCTCGGGATTATCCCCGACTACAGACTGATAATAGCAGTTAATACCAAGTTCAGATAACTCACGCGCCAAATCACGAGCATCAGTATTCAGGGTCTGCCCTAAAAGCAATTCAGTGCCGATGGAGACTATCTCAGCCTTGGTTATTTCTTGTTCAGGATTTGGCAAAGCCACTCTAAATAAATCCACTAATCAGCCACCCGTCTACGATATGAAGTCACTGTATTTTTTAGTAGCATAGCTATTGTCATGGGTCCCACTCCTCCGGGAACAGGTGTTATCGCATGAACTATCGGCGCTACGGACTCAAAGTCAACATCACCAATAATTTTACCTTCTCGCGTCCGGTTGATCCCCACATCAATTATTACTTGATCAGGATTAGTGTACTCAGGAGTGATAAAACCCGGTTTGCCAATAGCAACTACCAAAATATCAGCCTGTCGGCACAGTTCAGGCAATTCCGCGACCGGGGTATGTGAGTGTGTAATGGTTACGGTACAGTTTTCCCTTAATAACAGATAAGCCATTGGTTTACCAACAATATTGCTCCTACCTATGACTACCGCCTTCTTCCCTCGCAGTGGAATCTTATATTCTTTGAGCATTTCAATACAACCTAAAGGAGTGCAGGCCACCAGCGCTTCCTGCTTTCCCATGGACAAAAGGCCTACATTAAAAGGATGAAAACCATCTACGTCTTTGTCGGGATCAATTGCCAGAATTATTTTCTCCTCATTGATCTGATCTGGCAAAGGAAGCTGACAAAGTATACCATCTACCCTGGGATCTGAATTTAGTTCCGCGATTAAAGTCAGAAGCTCTTCTTCACTGGTATCAGACTTCAAGATATAACCAAAAGACTCAATACCGGCCTCGGTACAGGCTTTAATTTTACTATTGACATAAATAGTAGAAGCCGGATCTTCCCCCAGCTGTATTACAGCCAGACCCGGAGCCCTTTCCTGGACTGCATTTAATTCTTTTACTTCTTCACCGATTCTAGCTCTGACTTTGCGTGAAAGTGCTTTTCCATCAATAATGAGCGCCATATAAATTTTCTCCGTTCTGAACACTTATTAACTATTAAAAACAAGTCCTCCGCATTTACTATTTTTAATACATAAATTTACAAATTAAAACTAAATTATGACAAATCTAATCTTTAGTATCCTCACCCGCTTGCATTGCCAGATACTGTTCCATAGAAATCAGTACTTTCCTCGGTTTGCTACCTTCAAAAGGACCTACATAGCCAAGATCATGTAATCTGTCAACCAATCTGGCTGCCCTAGGATAACCTATGGTAAGTCGTCGCTGTAACAATGAGATAGACGCATAACCTGTCTCCACAACCAAGCGTAAAGCATCATCAAATAATTCATCCTCTTCTTCACCTGCCACTTGGTCTACCGATTGTCCTACCGCTTCCGGGTTGGCGATCGCCTCCGCGACAGAATCATCATAATTATCTCCATATAGACTACGTATATGGTTAAGTACATTTTCCACCTCAGCGTCAGTGACGAAAGCTCCTTGACCGCGTAAAGCCTTGGGAGAAGTTTGCGGGAAATATAGCAGGTCTCCCTTACCTAACAATTTTTCGGCACCCCCTGTATCGAGGATAGTCCTGGAATCTACTTGTGAGGCTACACTAAAAGCGATACGAGAAGGAATATTAGCTTTAATTACCCCGGTAATAACATCAACAGAAGGTCTTTGTGTAGCGATAATCACATGGATCCCCGCTGCCCTGGCCTTAGCCATCAGACGTTGAATAGCATCTTCAACCTCATTGGAAGTTGTAGCCATCAGGTCGGCCAACTCATCAATTACAATCAAAACTAAAGGCAAATATTCAGGGTCCTCTTCAGGGAAATGTTTGATAACTTCGTTATACGAACCGATATCTCTGACTTGTCTGTCGGCAAACAAATTGTAACGTCGATCCATTTCCACAACAGCCCAGTTAAGAACCCCAAAAGCTTTTTTAGGATCTGTTACCACAGGTTGTAAAAGATGGGGAATACCATTATATACACTCAGCTCTACCACCTTTGGGTCAATCAAAAGCAAGCGCAAATCCTGAGGCGAGGAATGATACAGCAGACTTATCAACATAGAATTTATACAGACAGATTTACCGGAACCTGTAGCGCCGGCTATGAGTAGATGTGGCATCTTAGATATATCACAGTAAATAGGTTGCCCCGCGACATCACGCCCTATTACAGATAACAAAGGAGCAGACTGACTAAGTTTCAAAAAACTCGGTTCCTCCAAAATGCCTCTTAAAAGAACGGGCTGAGTCTTCTTGTTAGGAATTTCTATCCCTATCGCTGATTTGCCGGGTATGGGGGCCTCGATTCTGACACCGTAGGCAGCAAGATTTAAGGCAATATCATCGCTAAGATTAACGATACGACTTACTTTAACACCGAGGCCGGGAGTAAGTTCAAAACGCGTTAGAGTAGGACCACTTGTATAGTTTGTTACTTTAGCTTCGACGCTGAAGCTTTGCAAAGTCTGCTCCAGCTTTCTACTCATCTCTTGCACATGCCTCAGATTCTCTCTAGTGGGCTTACGGTATTTGTCTGCCTTCAAGAGACTGAGAGGGAACGGTTTATATTCTGTAAATAGGCTTAGCTGCTCTCCTTTAACCTCAGGCTTTCTCAGAGTAGGAACATCTGTGTCAGCGCTACGGTCTATCCAGTTGTTACGACTGTAATCGGAAGCTACTGTATCTCCCGCGCCTTTATCTGCGTAACGCTTATGATCGGAAAGATCACCAGCTTTCGTAGTCGCCGGCTCAGCAACATCTCGCACAGTTGGATCAACTGCAATCGCTGTGTCTTGTGGCTGAGCACCGGTAGATAATACACCTTTATACATAGGATAATCAATATCCGCATCGGGATAGTCGTCCGTAGACGTACGTAAGTCACCCTCAGGTAGACGATATTGGATCTCTTCTCTTGTTAACGGCAACTCCAGTTTTTCTTCTCCTGTAGACCGTCTCAGATTATCAGGATAATCGACTTCGTCAGATCCGCTGACCTGTTTATCATTCCAATCAAAAGCAGGCAAAACCCTATTTTTAGTTTCATTATATTTAGCGATATCATTTTGTCTGTCTTTACGATCCTGGATTTTGCTTCTGATACTGTCACCAACTTGAATTTGTTTCTCTTTCAAGACCTGAGCGGATTTTCGCACATAGGCGGAATAAGAAACATTAAATACTAGTACCGCTAAAGCTAAGATCATAGCAATAAGAATAACCATTGCCCCCGTCTTACCGGCAACAGCTTTAAGCCCCATACCTATCAAGCCTCCAATCAAGCCACCGCTCCAGATACCGGGGGTGGTACCGTCACCTAAGCCGGTTCCATGCTGCCATAGTTTGCCGAGCAACTGTAAGGCAGAAACATTCTCGGTAACGACTCCGGACTCCGGCAAAACTTCGGACCAGAGACTAATCATGCCACTAATAGTAAGGAGTATGAGACCGATACATATCAGTCGCACTCGAGTCATTCGGCTCTCATTTTCCAGAAAGAATTCTACTGACAAATAAATTAGAAAGGCAGGAATAATATAGGCAGAAGTACCTACAATCCCAAGGCCAACGGTTCGCGCGAAACCACCTATCGGTCCGGTCCACTTGTGAGGAGCGTAAAAGGCCAGCGCCAACAGCAAAGCAGCCGCGGCATAAAAAACTCCGTGGACCTCTCTCCGAATAAAGGATTTGTTTTCTTCTTTAGACCAACTCATCTCTTTAACACCGTAATAACTGGTATCAAGTCAGGCCAACTTAGCAGCCAACAAGATACCTACACAAGACTTAGCGTCAGAGATACTACCGTTTAGAACCATTTCAACAGCCTCAGTTAGAGGTAATTTCTCAACAGTTACAAACTCTCCATCATCAGGATTACTATTACCCATAGTTAGGCCTTCGGCCAAAAAAATATGGGAAACTTCGTCTGAATAACCGGGTGAAGTATGAATAGAAGCTAGACGACGCCAATCCTCTGCCACAAGTCCCGTCTCTTCATGTAGCTCTCTAACCGCGCAATCAAGTGGCGTCTCATCTGGCTCCCCAAGACCCGCGGGTAATTCTAAAGTAATACGCCCCAACGCCAATCTATATTGTCTAACCATATATATATTCCCGTATAAATCAAGCGCGACGATACAGGAACCACCGGGGTGACGGACAATTTCACGCCGGGAATGGCGCCCGTCAGACAGCAACACTTTGTCCAGCTCGACAGTAAAAACACGTCCCACAAATTTCAAATCCGATTCAATCATAGTCTCAACCAACTCCGACTGTACATCTGTTGGCACAGTGTCATCGATAGACTCACCGGCATAATAAGTTACCGGGGACGGTTCAACCACTTCCAAATCCTGGTCAATCTCAACTTCTTCAGTTACCGGCTCTTGCGTTCTCTTATCTATTTCTGTAGAACCAACTCTTACAGGTTTCAAATCAAATTGTTTGTTATTATCAGTGTCCATCTGTCACTGTCTCCTCTTTATTTCATTAACAGCCATCTTATCACATCGAATATTATCTTCATTATCAGCGTGCCCTTTTACCTTTATCCATTCGATATCATGCCTCTCATTTTCCGCAAGTAGCGCCTGCCACAAATCAGGATTACTGACATCGTTGCCAGCTGAATTTTTCCAATTATTTTTAGTCCAATTCTCCAACCATTTATGTTTAAAGGCATTAACCAGATAAGAACTATCACTATGCAATTTTACCCGACAGGGTTGGTTGAGTTCACGCAATGCCATCAAAGCCGCGGTCAGCTCCATTCTGTTATTAGTAGTACTCTCTTCATAGCCACTGATCTCCTTTTCATAATCCCCATACCTGAGAATAGCGGCCCAACCACCGGGACCGGGATTGCCTGAACAAGCGCCGTCAGTATATATTTCAACGATTGGTTTGTTTCTAGCTTTTGCTCTTGCCATTAATTTGCACCTCAATTTTATATTTTATCAAATCTAACGCCTTCCTGACACTTAAATAATATATAGGGATTACAGGAAAATGTTCAGCCCTTGGAACACGTCAAATCGTAACTCCGGCACAGAAATTCTTCAGAAAACAAATAGCTCGGCCAATGGTCTGCTGTACAACTCGTTAAGATGGGCATAAAAGAAATGTCATTCAAGTTACCATAACCATGACGGACACTAATATACAAGGACAGAGATTGTATTCGTTTCTCTGTCCTTAGTTGGCATCGTATAGCAAAACGAATACAATCACTTGAAGGTTGTTTGGGTCAAACGTTTCCGAATTAATTTAATAGGATAAATCTACAAACTCTAATCAGGTTTCCATTTTATGATTAGGTTCCCATACAAAGTGCGCCGAGCTAACAATCTCATTGTCAAATACACAAATCAGCTTTAGCGAGAGATAATTTCCTTAAGCCTTTTTTCTAATTGGGGAATATCATGGACCATCGTATCCTACACAATTTGCTTATCAACTTTTATATAAGCGTGCGCCAATATATTTCTGATAGCGTACATTTGTCGCCAAGGAATATCGTTTAGGGTACCCTGTGCTTCTTCTGAAATATGATTGGATAGTTCACCAATTTGAAAAATGTTCATACAAACAACATCCCTATAGTCAGAATCATTCAGAAAGTGTTCGAGGGTTTCTCCAAATCTCTTTTTAGCTTTTTCAATTTTTTCGCAATGCTCAATCATTCTCAGGAAATAAAATCTGTCTCTGTCTTCAAAATTCATAGGAGGACCACCTTCTCTCTTTCTACTTTATTTTTGAAGAGAAAATCCGCCTGTGTACTGCTCTGGTCTAGCATTGACTGTGTAATCACATTGACATTCCTGCCAAGAGCAGTCCCCATTTCCTCAAGCATTTTTGTATATTCAATTAAACCCTTATAATCTCCTCCTTCAATAAGAAGATCCACATCACTTGTTGGCTCTGCTTCATCACGGGCATAAGATCCAAATACACTAATTGATTTGATGCCATATCGCTGCACGACAGGCAATAACAAAAACCGTATAGACTCTAAAGATAAAACGCTTCTAGCATTTCTCATATCTTCCCTTATCAAATTCTTAATATACCCTTGCTTATTCGCCTCTTTATCAAGCTTGGCAAGAATGTCCGCATCATAGTTCAAATTTAGTTTTAACCCAACCTGCTTAGTATTCTTTTTGTCATATTTTGCCTGTGCTTTTAGTTCCGCTTTTGTTGCCATAGACATCACCCCTCAACATAAGTATATACCTATATCGAGCAGGCTGCAATAATTAGTTAACAACGCTAGGATTGAAACACACCACACATCTATAATGTTTGAGCCATCTACCAAAACAAAACTTTACTTTTTTAAGATTGCTTTCTTTTGCTAATTTATACTCTAGCGAATAACTGTGCCGAACCCCAGTTTCTGCCTCCACTCTGGAGGCGCACCGTCATCCGCCCAATATTCATCCATTTCAGCAATCAGGCCATTTTCTAGTTTGCAAAAACTGACCGCATGAAAAGAAGCACTTTGATCTTTCAGGAATACCTTAACAACCGAAATCATCAAGTCCCCGAACGCTTCACATCTTTCTATTTCTCCATCCCAGTACCCTGGTATTCACAATTAGCTCGGACGTACTAAGAAACGGTAAACTGTTAATTACTGCAATGCCAGCGAATAATTGCATCCTCACAGAAGTAAGTAGCCAGTCGGGATGCATTTTGCTTTAAGACATCCTTCCAAAATCCTGGAAACCGCTCCGGCGGAAGTCCACCATGAACTGCACCCCGAAAGTTGGACAAATATAATGCAATATCCAGCAGGAGGTCCAGCATGGGAAAAGCAAAGAAAAAGCTCAAGAATTACAGCAAGGAATCTAAGCTTTCAGCAATTCTTGAGCTTTTTCTTTTCTTCCTGTTTTTCAGGATGTTTTTTCTCATCCGCAGTTATATATGGAAAATCAATAATAATACCATTTTCACAAATTTTCTCGCAAATCCTTTTCCAATAAAATTTATCACTTACTCCGAATGAAAGTCCGTGTGTAACAAAAATATCCGAATCTGAAATCCAGTTTATAAATTCATAGTTAGTCTTATCCAATGCATTCAAAATTCTAGTAGGGCATCCAGCAAGAACATTTTCCATTGTTGTTCCAAAAGCATACTCATGATAATTTTGAGTTTTCCCTTCTAATTTAGAATGTACATATTTTACTTCTCCAATTTTTACATCAACTGTTCTATCCTGAATTTCAAATCTAGGAGAAGACTTTCTGAATTTATCCACTAACCTTTCTAATGTATTAGTTCCATTGAAATTTATAAAGTCAATTTCAACTTTATCTAAATTGAGTATAGGTATAGAAAACTCCTCAAAGCAATCTTCTAAGTAGTTTTTTCATTTATTATGTCTTGAAAAATTTTCAATTTACATTTAATATAACTACATATTTGATCTTTATCAAAAAATAATCAATAATTCCTTTACCTTTACTCTCTATTTTTTGGAAATAATCTATTAATCCACTCTCAAAGTCAGACCATAATTCTGATGTTTCTTTTTCATAGATTGATTGTACAAGTTTGTTTTGGGCTTGCTATATTTCTGCAAATCTATAAAATTTATTCCAGTCATACATTTCTTTATATGTGGTCTTTCTTATTCCATATTTTTCTGATAATGCTATGTCAAATCCATTGCCAATTATAAATTGTATCTGCATAAAATTAGTCACCTCATTAATCAATTTCAAAATAATCTTGAGTAATTATTGTATTTTATCTTCATGAGTTTGATATGCGTAAGCTCGTGTAGAGAAAAATTATTTTGTATTTTTCCATCATTCACAAATCCTCTTGACTGCATCCATCACTTCATTCCAGGAAATATCTCTCGCATAATTGTTGTGATCTTGGAAAGACGTCCAAAGTTCATGCATGTCCATATTTTCCTCAATCTCTTGTAAAGAGGTCAAGGCCATCTCCATATGCCTCGTTGTACCACGCTTCTCTGCAGTAGCTTTAATCGCAGCCTTAAGCAGGGGTAGAGAAATCTGTTTCTCATATATTTCCTGCAGGATATAAACATCATAAAAATCGCGCATACGTGTATTCGCCACGTGTTTGCTGACAATGGATTCAAATTTTTCAGCAAGTACTGTTTCAAGATTGTAAGATAGAAGTTTAATACTACGCTCTTCAAACGTCAAAGGGTAAGAATATTGAATCGCAGACGGAGTTATAACATCACCTGTGGATACATCCATTTTGAAAGGTGTACGCGTCCCATCAAATTCAGCTTGAATACTCAGCCTGACTCCGGGATATTCAGCCTCTTCCATGATTTCCTGAACACTTTTGATACGGAAAATCACGCCGTCTTCGAGCGGTACCATCATGATATTCTGAATCATGCGCTCCACATCTGTCGGATTGACCGGAAAGTCTTTCACAGTCGCATCAAGATCCATCGTACTACGTGAGCTTAAGCCCACCAATGAGGCAACTAACACACCGCCTTTTAAGATAAAATGTTCTTTGTACTTAGATGATGAAATCCGTTCCAGAAGGCGTTCCATCATATAGATTCTCATCAAAAGTTGAGCACCGGCGGAGTACTCTTTGGAAAGATTGCGGATTTTATCTTTGAGTTGTCTGGATGTTTGTATCATTAAAGAAGTACTTCCAAATAAGGCTTTAGGATGCTTTTCACCCTGAAAGTCTCTGCGTAGCCCATCAGCCTCCTCAGATCCTTGTCCTGTCGTTTGCTGTAACTCTTCAAAGCGTCTTGAAGAATCTGTTTATCAACATTCTTTCTGTTACGGAGAATGTCGCAAAGAGTTCTTTCTTTGTCATAGACCGGAACTAGGTGCCCAAAGGGAGTTATAGCCTCACTCAAACCCAACTCGTGTAATTCTTCCTTAATTGTGTAAACCTTAATCCCGTCCTCCTTGAGACGATGGGGATTATAACCAGTTTTTACAGTCACAGAGTAGATAAAGGTCTCTCGATCAGTCATGTCATGAAGAAACAAAGCAGTTTCGTGTGAGAAAATAGCCTGCTCAGAGCGAAGATGAATCAACAACATCGCATCAAGCCAAACATCAGCTGAAGAATAAACACCCCGGCCAATTCGTTCAAGTCCATTTTCTTCTACAAACGAATAGAAATCGTATTTACTGATGCCCTGCTTGGACGCTTCTCTAAGAATAAGTAGGCCCCCATTATTTTTATAAATTTGTTGGATTTTATAATCTACATCCATGCGACCACATCCCTTCGTGCTAATATTGTACACTATATTAGCACGTTCGTAAACTCAATAAAAAGAACGCAGCCACTGATACGAAAATTGTATCAATGACTGCGTTTTAAGTTGGCAGGGGAGACAGGATTCGAACCCGCAACCCACGGTTTTGGAGACCGTTGCTCT
>DUNL01000173.1 GCA_012839385.1 Clostridiaceae bacterium | reverse complement strand
GCTGTTAATACCAGCCATCTGGGAGCAGAATACCTGTTAAAAAGGTCAAGTGCTCTCCTCCTCAGTTTCAGAATCCATGATGGGTAAACAAACGCCATTACTCTCCTTCCAATGTCCTCTAAATAATCTGACAATCAAACACCTTCTATCCGGCAATCTCATCTCTGAAAAGTGCCCTTTGTTCACGTCCGGGTATGCTTCCGCCCCGTCAGTCCCAGTGTCCTTCTTTTGTAAACGCCTATAAATGCATGGAATTGCAATTAGCTTGTTTTTTTTAAACCTGTTGCCTGAAAAGAAGGTGCCTGGTCGGACAATGAGATACACATATCTTCCGCAGTGTGAATTTAGTCAAAGAAACGCGTTCCGTCAAGTTTGGTTGACCTTAATAACCCCAAAATATGTGCCTTCCCAACCTATAAATCACCCCTTTTCGATTGCTCAATTGCGCTATTTGCCTTATTAACAAACGAAGAAGTGCAATTGGTCAAAATACAGAGGATTTTGACGAACGTAATCAAAACCTTGACTTATTATAAAACACTTAAAATCAATGTCATAATTCCGCCGTGAACTTTTCACGACATGTCAGGAGTGTAACAAAACCGTCCATTCGTCGTTAAAAATTAAGTATTGGTCAAAAGAAATAGTATATTTGTCAACTTTCGTCAAAATATGAAGTACACCTTTACTGCCTTTCTCCTGCTTGCCACTGCTGTGCTTTCCGGTCAGACTATCCTGACCATTGAGGGGAAGACATACACGAACCAGGACGATACATGGTACGGGGTGAATATTGCCCGAACGAAACCTACAACCCTTACTTTCAGGAACAATGCCATAACCTCCGTAAACCGTTATGGCTACCTCCTTTCGGCCGGTGATGAGGTCCCCGGAGCTTATAACAATAATCTTGACGGTGCTGTTATTACAGGGAACATGCTCACCTGGAACGGAACACCGGAAATCGGAATCATCCCTCACGGGATCTTTACCGGATACAATATCAATGTACAGGTAAAATACAACTATCTGAACAAGGTGCCCATGGCTATCATCCGCAAGTCAAATGGGATGACAGATGTTTCAGGAGTTGTATCATATAATATTGTAAAGAATCCAGGAGTCGGAGTTGTAATAAAGGGCATGAACGGTGTCAGGATTTTTAACAATACCTTCTACAGCTCACTGACAACTGCCCAAACCAACAGGTCTTTTATTGATATATATGAAAACCCTGATGTTACACCGGCAGGGTGTGCAAAAGGCACCAAAATATACAACAATGTATTTTATACGAAGAACAGGCTCAAAAATATAAGTATAACATCATCCTGTCTTTCCGGTTTTGAATGCGATTACAATATTTATTACTGTGAATCAGGCACTCCCGTTTTCATGGTTGACGGCTCATTGAAGACCTTTTCTGAATGGCAGGCAATGGGATATGACACTCATTCAAGAGTTATAAATCCAGATTTTAAAGACCTGGTAAGCTTTGTTCCTGCGGCACGGCTTGATTATGGTACTGATCTGGGTCAGGCATTTGCCACAGGGCTGTCTGTTGATGCAAAATGGGGAACCACGAGCCCTGCCACAGCAACCCAGAACGGCAGGTGGCAGGTGGGGGCTGTTATTTACAAGGAAGTGGAAGAACCTGCACCTGTTCCTGAATACCTGGGTTCATTAATTGACAATGCCACTCCGGCCAGGCTTGAAATGACATTCAGCCTGGCTCTAGCAAACATACTGCCCCCAACATCTTCCTTCAGTGTGACAGTGAACGGCATATCCAGAAGTGTCAGTGCTGTTTCAGTCTCCGGCACTAAGGTGACTCTGACACTGGCAAGCCAGGTGGTACATGGCGACGCTGTTACCATAGCCTACACCAAACCATCATAACAGCGTCGCCATGTACCACCTGGCTTGCCAGTGCCAGAGTCACCTTAGTGCCGGAGACTGAAACAGCACTGACACTTCTGGATATGCCGTTCACTGTC
>DUNL01000195.1 GCA_012839385.1 Clostridiaceae bacterium | reverse complement strand
GCAATCAGTTGGCAGCGAATATGCTTCATCTGGCAGGTCAAGGGAGCTTGGCCGCCTGTGAAGTTATGGCGCAAGAGGCCGTCAGATCCGGAAACGCCCTGAGCCGCCACCATCCGCTCGAATTTCTCCAGCGCTTTTCCGGATCTGACGGCCTCTTGCGCCATAACTTCACAGGCGGCCAAGCTCCCTTGACCTGCCAGATGAAGCATATTCGCTGCCAACTGATTGCACAGCAGGGCCAGACCGGAGGGTCCCTCGCCTCTCAAGATCTGTAATGCTTCTTCAATTTCTAAACTGTTGCCGATCATCATGCCCAAGGGTCGATCCATATCAGTTACCAGAGCAACCGCCTCCAGATCCACGTGAGCGGCAATATTCACCATCGCCTTCGCCAAAGAAATAGCCTCGGGCACGGTCTTCATGAAGGCGCCATTGCCGGTCTTGACGTCAAGCACGATCTTGTCAGCTCCGGAGGCAATCTTCTTCGACATGATACTGGAGGCGATCAGGGAAAGCTGATCTATCGTAGCGGTCACATCGCGCAGAGCATAAAGCTTCTTATCGGCAGGAGCCAGATTGGCGGTCTGTCCGACAATCGCCAGGTTAATTTCCTTCACCTGACGCAAAAGCTGTGAGTTGGACATGGAAGTTATAAGTCCCGGTATCGCTTCTAGCTTATCGACAGTACCCCCGGTATAGCCCAGGCCGCGTCCGGACATCTTCGCTACCGGGACTCCACAGGCCGCGACAATGGGTCCTACGATCAGCGTCGTCTTGTCGCCCACACCCCCTGTCGAGTGCTTGTCGACTTTGAGACCGGGAATTTCCGCGAGATCGATCTGATCACCGGACTTGGCCATAGCTAAAGTTAGGTCTCCGGTCTCCCGCTGGTCCATACCGCGAAACCAAATCGCCATCAGGAGCGCGGCTGCCTGATAGTCAGGTATACGATCCGCTACATATTCAGTGATGAAGTACTCTATCTCAGCGCGTGAAAGACTCATACCTCTTTGCTTTTTGGCAATTATATTAACCATATTCATAGCTATAGTTCCCTTTTCTATATACCCTCATATCTGTCGTCTTGCTTACATTGAGGAGTATGCGCTAACAGGATCGGACATATCGCCATATCAAAGAAGATAAAGAAATAGCCGCGGGTTGAGTTTATGTGGCAACCGAGCTTAGTACAGTAGTTGCCCGGCTTGATTGTTATTAAAGCGCCTTGGCCAGTTTGACAAGACGCGAGGTACCAAGTCTGGTAGCTCCCAGCTCTATAAATTTAACCGCGTCGGCCAGTGAGGAGATACCGCCGGCAGCTTTAATCTGAACATTAGGCCCTATATGTTCATTGAAAAGTTCCACATCGGCAAAAGTAGCTCCCCCTCCGGCAAAACCGGTTGAGGTCTTGATAAAATCCGCGCCGGCATCTGTAACTATCTGACACAGCTTGATTTTTTCCTTAGTGTTCAGTTCACTGGTCTCAACAATGACTTTAAGAATCTTATCTTCACAAATCATCTTTATTTGCTCAATCTCGTCTTGCGCGTATTCATAGAGCCTATCCTTGACCCAACCCAGATTGATTACCATATCAATCTCTTGAGCCCCTTCTTCTATCGCTTCCTGAGCTTCAAACATTTTTGTAGCGGTGGTACTGTAGCCGTTGGGAAAACCGATCACGGTACAGATGGGTATGCGTCCGGCGGCATATTCTACCGCCTCGGCAACAAAAGACGGAGCTATGCAGACGGAAGCACAGCCATATTCGCAGCCATCATCAATCAGTTCTCGGATTTCAGACCAGCTTGCTGTCGGTCGCAGCTGAGTGTGATCGACATAGCGCATAATTTCTTTAAGCTCCATATAATCACCCCATGATCATATCTATACTGACTATATTATAACGCTAATTTTTTCACAGTAGTATAGCTAAGACAGGACGAAGAAGCACTGTAGGCCGCTCCTGTTAGCGGCTAGATAAATATTGTCTAAATCAGATAACTTCAGCGCGGGGAATTACAACTGTTGACGAAAGATCGCAACGGAAAATCACAGTGGAGATAAACTCTTGAATTCGTCTGCTGATGACGTCTAAAGACAGCCGGACTAGCCTAGTCAAAGTATCTTGTTGTTAATATCCGTTATCCGCGGCCTATGCTATACTTTCCTCATAGTCTCCGGGAGGAAATTCACTTGCTAAACAAGACCACCAATCAGTCTCTATCTGTTGCCCTGATCGGAGTGGGAAGAGTAGCCGTCAAGCATCTTAAGGCGATCCGCTTCTGGGAGGGTAAAAAGAAGTTACATCTGCTGGCAGCGGTGGATCCCAAAATAGAAAGTGCTGCCGCTAAACTTAAAGAACTCGGTTTTAAACAAGGTATTCCTGTTTTCAAAAATATGGAACAGATGCTACGTGAGGCTCGACCCGATATCTGCGCTATAACTACTCCCAGCGGCAGTCACTTTGTTCTGGCAAAGAAAGCTCTGGAGGCCGGTTGCCATTTGTTATTAGAAAAACCTTTTACTCTGGATCTGGATGAAGCTGATTTTTTACTGGAAAAAGCCGCTAACAACAATATTAAAATCGCGGTGGGACATATCTTCCGCTACATGATCGGCATTCAAGAACTGCGAGAAGACCTCGCCTCCGGTCGCTTCGGCCGCGTTTTGTATGGTAATGTCACTGTACGCTGGGGACACGATCAGGCCTATTATGACCAGGCTAAATGGCGAGGTAGCTGGCAGCAGGATGGCGGGGCCTTGATGAATCAGACCGTCCATGCCTTGGACCTGATGAGTTATCTTTGTAATGCGTTACCGGTTACGGCAACGGGGGAATTGGCCCGTATCAGACATGATATTGAAGCCGAAGACTTAGGGCTGGGTATCTTTCGCTTGGCCAACGGCGCTCTGTTGGCCGTAGAGGGTACTACTGCCGGTCCGCCGCAGGATAAGGAAGCCTCCCTATTCATCCAAACGGAAAAGGCAAACATACGCGCCTCGAAGCGCGGCAGGAAAATAAGACTGAGCGTCAGAGCAGAGGAGAGTCAATCGCTCACGGGGAGCTATCTCAGGCGTAGCCTGGGACGCTATCTCAAGAAAATGGGGCTGTCTGGTTTATGGCAATTGACAAACCCCCACACCTCAATCTATGCGGATCTGATGTCCGCGATTAAAGAAGACCGCGAGCCGATAGCTTCCGGTCTTAGTGGACGTGACGCCGTAGCGATGGTACTTAGTCTCTATCAGTCATACCGCGAAAAGCGTACCGTCAGATTCCCACCAACCGAAAGGCGCATAACCCCACAAGAACTATAATAACTTAAGTGGAGCTCATTCCTGATCTTTTAAGAAAGCGATTATAGGTCGTGTGTCCTCGTGATCTTTCAAGTAATTATGTATTCTTTCATTAAGCAGATCCGCGCCAATTTCTTCCATCTTAGCAACATAATGCATCGCGATATTTGATCTTAGCATTATACATAAATAAGGATCACTATTTCGCTTAAGTTCCAGGTACTCGCGACGAACCTCATCTAAATATTCCGGATTTTGTTCTAATTCCTGAAACAGATAGATAAGGTATCGTTTGTAATACGGAACACCGGCATTCTCAGGTGATTGTTCCGCCAATAAAGATAGTTCCATGAAAAACTGATCAATTGTACGAAGATCCTCATCATTATTCAGGTATTCATCAACTAGAGCCAGGACAGCTTCTGCGCCACAACGATCAATGTACATCGCGAGCTGTAGTTGACGCTTATATGCTCCTCGAGCATTTTCAAAGGCTACCTCGATATTTTGCACCTTGGAAGTCATATAAGCCAGATAATAGTAGAACATTTTCTCATCATTAATGATTCTCTCGTAAACTTTAAACAATTCGTTTTTCATCATATTATCAGCCAAGCTCGTTTCCGGAAGTTCCAGCAGCATTTTCACAAAGTTAGGGGTAATATAATGGTCGGAAAACTCCGCGGTATTCTCAGAGCTACTGGTAGATAACGGATTGTGATGTAAGATGGTTTTCCCCGGTGATAATTTTATTTCGTTTGCAAGACTTTGCAGAGTGTCTTTAATACTTGAGTCATTTTCATAGCCGCCTTCCAGGAAAGGATAGACTATTCTGCGGCCATCAATCACTGTTTCAGCAAGAAAGCCCGCCACTAAAGAAACTCCATTTGACTTGCCGGAGAAAGTGTTGTCCTCAATCCGTTCTAAATTAGAGTAGACCTTATGAGAAGTAACAACATGGACATTAAAAGGCACTTCTTGAGGCATTATTACCGGCATGAATGTTGGAATAGCCGCATTCTTTGTAAAGAGTGGATGATGTCCTGGAATAGGATAATAAGGAAAATGTCCGGGGAGCGAGATAGCTTGACAATTGCTCATAAAACGTGGGGCGCTGCCGCGGTAATTTAAGACAATCTGATTACGCTCCAATGAAGACTGTGGACGGATAGTTAAATAGTCACCGTCCTGTTCAAAATCAATAGAATTTCCGGACCCATCGTAAACTCCGGATACACGGTAACCGTGATATAAAGTAAAGCGAAGATGATCCGGTAACGGTTCTGCCAATGTCACCCGCGCTTTCCCTCGCAGTTGTGGTCCGATCTTAAGGGTCATATCCATTGATAGTAGCTTGAAGTCTGCCTTACGCTTTTGTTCAGAACCTTTCTTCGCGTAGTATGAATCATCAATCAAGCGAGAAGGAGTGAAAGGCTCAGTATCGCTTTGAATGACCCTGGTCGGCGCGAAGCAGAATATTGAAAAGCCTATAAAGGCCAACAAAAGCATAGGTATAGATCCGCGACGCCGACTTCTGGTGTGGTCTATCAGGAACAAGTTTAGAAAGCTTAGCGCCGCGATCCAAAACAAGGCCAATCCGAAGCGATAGGGTAATAGTGAATAACCAAAGATAGATAAAGGGGGTTCGTAAATGCCTGGAGTAAAGATGGAAAATAATGATCTTATATTATTAATATAGCTGGAAAATCCTATCCTACTGACCGGCAATAGACCCAAAAATGAGCTCTCCTTAGGAATAAACAAATACAAGATCAAAATTAACAACAGATAGGCCTTTAATTTTCTCTTGACACGCGATAAAAGTAAACCAAGCAAAATAGCAATCATTTGCACTATAAAAAGACCGAGGAATAAAAGCGTCAAGACATGGAGACAATACCTTAGGTCTCTTAGACCCGAATTAAGAGTGAGGATGATAACAATGATTATAGTTATTATTGTCACAAATGAGGCTAGCGTTGATAGGAAAAAGAAAGAACCGCGCCAGATTCCTAATTCCCCTTGGGGATAGGCAGTGACGCCTTCGATCATATATTGCCGACGAATTTTGTACGAGTACCCGTAACTTACAATGAGGAAAAAAATAAAACAATAAGGAACCAGGCGGAAAATGTGGCTAAGTAACGATAAATGCCAGTTAGCGGTGACCAATCGTATCCGCGTATACCCATCGATGATATGGTACAAAAAACAAGAAAAAAAGAGGAGCGTAAGGAAAGTAATGATTAGTTTAGTCTTATCTTGTATAAAACGAGACCGAACCCATCGAACGCCCATTACAGTACCTCTTTTTATTATAACTTTGTGCTATTATATCATTTGTTAAGCTATCTGTAAACGGACAGCATCGGGTTTTATAGTATTATATTTACCAAGTATCATGGAGTTGGAAATTGTTTTCGGACGCCTTGGAAGCTGGGATATAGTAATTTTAGATTACGGATCAGAAATTCTCAGGCTACGCTCCTACAGTCTTAGCAAAAGCGAAAAAATTAAGAAAATCAATAAGAAAATCAAAATGAAAGAAAAAATATTACAGATAATTGAATATGGTAAAAGGATGTCCGCGTCCGGTCTTACGGCCGGAACCGGTGGCAATATTAGCGTCTTTGACAACGCTCAGGGGCTGATGGCCATAACACCTAGTGGGATAGCTTATCCGGAAATAAGGCCGGATCAGATCATCCTAGTGGATGTTGATGATGGTAAAATCGTAAGCGGCAAGGCGAAGGTCTCCAGTGAGGTAGAGTTACACCGCATTTTCTACAAATACCGTACTGACCTCAAGGCTCTGGTACATACCCATTCCGCTTACGCGACCGCCTATTCCTGTCTCAACAAAACTCTGCCGCCGGTACATTATCTGCTTGCTGTAGCCGGAGTAGATGTTCCTTGCGCTACTTACGCCACCTACGGCACTGTCGAACTGGCGCAAAATGTCTTCGCGGCCATGGCTGATCGTAAAGCCTGTCTGATGGCTAATCACGGTCTGCTCGCCGGTGGCGAGGATTTGGCGGAAGCTTACAATATCGCCGAGACGATTGAGTTTTGCTGTGCCGTATACTGTCGGGCGACAGCCATGGGTGAGCCGCGAATCTTATCCCTAGAGGAAATGGAGAAGGTTGTAGAACTCTTTAAGGGTTATGGTCAGTAACTGAAACAAATGCGCTTAGCGGTTACATTTTGATAATTAACTTCTCAGTTTGCCGGTAAAGGGCGGTTTTATTATGGCGTTCTCTGTAACGATAGCTGTAATGAGATTATGGGGAGTAATGTCAAAGCTGGGATTATAGACCGGAGTATCCGGTGGACAAATATAATGACCGTTGATGATTCTTACTTCATCGCCATCTCTCTCTTCAATCGGAATATCAGCACCTATCGCGCAGCTCATGTCAATGGTGGACGTTGGCGCCGCGATATAAAAAGGAATATTAAAAAATTGGTACGCTAAATGTCGCTAT